>DATAIY010000117.1:0-13177 GCA_036262475.1 Solirubrobacterales bacterium | reverse complement strand
CAGCCCACCATCCACCCGAGATGTGGACCCATCCCCTTGGCTACCCAGGAGAAGCTGGTGCCGCAGTCCGGATCGGCTTTGTTCATGTAGTAGTAGGCGCCGGCTACCAGGAACATCGGGATGAAGCTGACCAGTAGGATCGCCGGCGACCCGAAACCGACGGCCGCGGCGACGAAGCCGAGGGTCGCGGCGAGGCTGTAGCCGGGAGCGGTGGAGGCGACGCCGATGACGACGCTGGAGACGAACCCGATCGCGTTCTTCTTCAGGCCCTTGTCGCCGGTTTCCGGAGCGTTGGCGACCTGTGCACCGGGAGCGGGGACTGCGGCACTCTCCAAAGGTCCATCTCCTCTCTTGGTCCCCTACCGGCGGGGAATTTCAACGACCGTATGCCCCGGCGGATCAAGACGCAAGTGGTGGATGTCCCAAAAGCACAGCATTGACTTGTACATAACGTATAGGTAGACCTGCCCTGCTTGACCCAATGACCACTTGCAGGTGTGCCATCCTGGGTCTAGCTTTGTCCATATCGTCGTAGTAGGAGAGGAGAGCGAGATGGCCACCGCTTCGCAGGCCCCGGTAGATACCGAACTTCAGAAACTGGCTCAGCGCCATCTCTGGATGCATTTCGCGCGGATGGGCGGCTACGGCGCCGACCACGAGATCCCGATCATCACCCGCGCCGAGGGCTGCTACGTCTACGACGAGCACGGCAATCGCTACCTCGACGGCCTCTCCGGCCTTTTCTGCGTCAACGCCGGGCACGGGCGGACCGAGTACGGCGAGGCCGCCGCCCGCCAGGTCGCGGAGCTCGACTTCTACACGCTCTGGAGCTACGCCCACCCGCGGGCGATCGAGCTGGCCGCCCGGATCGCCTCGCTGGCGCCCGGAGACCTCAACCGCGTCTTCTTCACCTCCGGCGGCTCGGAGGCGGTCGAGTCGGCGCTGAAGCTGGCCCGCAACTACCACCGCATGCACGGCAAAGGTCAGAAGTACAAGACGATCGCCCGCGAGATCGCCTACCACGGCACCTCGCTGGGAGCGCTCTCGGTGACCGGCATCACCGAGCTGCGCAGCCAGTTCGAGCCGCTGGCGCCGGGCGGCTGCCACGTGCCCAACACCAACATCTACCGCTGGCCCGAGGACCGTCACCCGCTCTGGGCGGCGGACGCGATCGAGGAGCGGATCGAATTCGAGGGCGCCGAGACCGTCGCCGCCGTGATCCTCGAGCCGGTCCAAAACGCCGGCGGCTGCTTCGTCCCCCCCGACGGCTACTTCCAGCAGGTGCGCGAGATCTGCGATCGCCACGACGTGCTGATGATCTCCGACGAGGTGATCTGCGCCTGGGGCCGCCTCGGCCACTACTTCGGCTGCGAACGGTTCGGCTATGTCCCGGACATCATCACCGTCGCCAAGGCGCTGACCTCGGCCTACGCCCCGATGGGCGGGATGATCGCCTCCGACAAGGTCGCCGAGCCGTTCATGCAGGGCGACGCCTCCTTCGACCACGGCTTCACCTTCGCCGGCCATCCGGTCGCCGCCGCGATCGCGATGGCCAACCTCGACGTCTACGAGCGCGAGGACCTCTGCGGGCACGTGCTCGCCAAGGAGGGCGAGTTCCGGCAGATGCTGGACAGCCTGCACGAGCTGCCGATCGTAGGCGACGTGCGCGGCGCCGGCTACTTCCAGGCGATCGAGCTGGTCAAAGACAAGGAGAGCAAGGAAGGCTTCAACCACGAGGAGTCCGAGCAGCTGCTGCGGGGCTTCCTCTCCGCTGAGCTGTTCAAGCGCGGGCTGATCTGCCGCGCCGACGATCGCGGCGACCCGGTCGTCCAGCTGGCGCCGCCGCTGATCGCCGACACCGAGCAGTTCGGGGAAATCCACGACGTGCTCAGCAGCGTGCTCGCCGAGGCCTGGGACCGAGTCGTCCGCTAGGGGCGCGAGTGCTCACCGTCCAGAGCCTGCTCGATGAGCTCGACCTCGGCCTCGCGGCCGGCTCCAAAGCCGCCGCCGCCCCGGTCCGCTGGGTCCACATCTCAGAGTTGCAGGACCCGACGCCGTGGCTCTCGGGCGGCGAGTTGATGCTGACCACCGGCATCCCGCTCGACACCGCCGCCAAGCAGCGCTCCTTCGTCCGCATCCTCGCCGATTGCAACCTCGCCGGGCTCGGCTTCGGCACCGGCTTCAGCCACAGCAAGCTGCCGAAGGCGCTGGTCGAGGAGGCGGAGAAACGGGACTTCCCGCTCTTCGAGGTGCCCTACTCGACGCCGTTCATCGCGATCACCGAGAAAGCCTTCGCGCGGCTGGTCAACGAGCAGTACGAGGTCCTGCAGCGCGGCATCGCCGTGCAGCGGCGACTCGAGCGGCTGGTTCTGGAGGAGCGCGGCCTGGAGGAAATCGCGGCGACGATCGCCTCGGCGGTCGGCGGCACCGTCGCGATCCTCGACGGCCGTGGCGAGCGCCTCGCCGGGAGCGGATTCCGCCGCCAGCTCTCCGCCGACGCGATCGGTGGCATCCGCAAGGAAGCCCTCGACCACGCCGCCGATGGCCATCCCTTCGTCCCCTCCCACCCCTCGGTCGCCGGCCGGGCGCTTGCCCACCCGGTGATCTCGCCCGGCCCCGGGCCGCCGCAGGCGTGGGTCGTGATCATCCGCGACTCCGGCGGTCTCGGCGACTTCGAGCGGCTGATCCTGCAGCAGGCCGTCGCCGTCGTCGCCCTCGAGCTGATGCGGCGCCGGGTTGCCCGCGAGACCGAGCGGCGCCTCGCCGGCGACGTCCTCGCCGGCGCGCTCGGTGGGCGGATGGAGGCGACCGAGCTGCGCCGGCGGCTGGAGCCGTTCGGGATCGGCGAGGAAGCGGCCGTGCTCGTCTTCGCACTCGACCACCCCGCCGCGGCCGCGGGAGCGCTGGAACGGGCGCTCGCCGCCGATGCCTGCCCGGCCGTCGTCGCCCCCCACGTCGCCGGCGCTAGGGAGTTGCTCTGCGCGGTGGTCGACGCCACCGACCGCGACCCGCTCGACCTCGCCGCCAACGCCCGCCGGGCTATCAGCCCCGAACGCGGCATCGTCCGCGCCGCCGCCAGCCGCCCGGCCTCGCCGGAGAGCCTGCGCCACTCCTTCCATGAAGCCCGCTGCGCACTCGAGGCGACCGCCCTTGCCAACGGCTCCGCCCCCGAGGTCGCCTCCTGGCGCGACCTCGGCGCCTTCACGCTGCTGCTCTCGATCCAGGACGACGACGCGCTGGGCCTCTACTGCGACAGCGTCCTGGGACCGATCGAGCAGGGCGACAAGGAGTACGGCGGCGAGCTGCTGCGCTCGCTCGAGGCCTTCATCGAGCAGAACGGCCAGTGGGAGCGGGCGGCGCGCGAGGTCTACTGCCACCGCCACACGCTGCGCTACCGGATGCGCAAGGTCGAGGAGCTGACCGGCCGCGACCTCTCGCGCGCTCACGACCGGATCGAGTTTTGGCTTGCCCTGCGAGCGAGGGAGTTGATCGCATGAAGATTGGTGTCCCGACCGAGATCAAGTCGGACGAGTACCGGGTCGCGGTGACCCCGGCCGGGGTCCGGGAAATGGCCGAGCACGGCCACCAGGTGCTGGTTCAGGCGGGCGCCGGCCTCGGCAGCGCCATAGCCGACGCCGACTACGAGGCGCAGGGGGCAAGCATCGTTGGCGACGCGGCAACGGTCTTCGGGCAGGCCGAGATGATCCTCCACGTCAAGGAGCTGCAGGCGAGCGAGATCGAGATGCTGCGGCCGGGGCAGCTGCTGTTCACCTATCTGCACCTGGCTCCCGACGCCGAGCAGACCCGCGGCCTCTGCGGATCCGGTGCGACCTGCATCGCCTATGAGACGGTCGAGGACTCGCACGGCCGGCTGCCGCTGCTGGCACCGATGAGCGAGATCGCCGGCAAGATCGCGACCCAGGCCGGGGCCTTCATGCTGGAGAAGCCGCTGGGCGGTCGCGGCATCCTCCTCGGCGGCGTCCCCGGCGTCGCCGCCGCCAACGTGATGGTGATCGGCGGCGGCGTCGTCGGCATGAACGCCGCCTTCATCGCGATCGGGATGGAAGCCGACGTCTTCGTCTTCGACCGTTCGATCGACCGCCTGCGCGAGCTCGAGGTCGCCTTCGCCGGCCGTTGCTCGAGCGTCTACTCGACCACGCTAGCGGTCGAGGAGATGCTGCCCCGCGCCGACCTCGTGATCGGTGCCGTCCTCGTCCACGGGGCGCGGGCGCCGTTCGTCGTCCGCCGCCAGCAGCTGGCGTTGATGAAGCCCGGCGCCGTCATGGTCGACGTGGCGATCGACCAGGGCGGCTGCTTTGAGACCTCGCGGCCGACCACGCACCGCGAACCCACCTTCGAGGTTGACGGGATCACTCACTACTGCGTCGCCAACATGCCCGGCGCGGTCCCGATCACCTCGACCCACGCCCTCACCAACGCGACCTTGCCGTACGCGATCGCGCTCGCCGACCACGGCGTCGCCGAGGCGATCCGGCGCGACCCGGGCCTGCGCCCGGGCGTCAACGTCGCGGCCGGCAAGGTGACCCACCCGGCGGTGGCGGAGGGAGTGGGGATGACTTATGTGCCGGTCGAGGAGGCTCTGAGCCTCGACGGAACCGAGACTGCAAACGGAAGGGCGGAGGTGGCCTGATGGCGACGATGGCGAAGACGAAGCTGAGGAACTTCATCGGGGGCGAGGCCGTGGACCCGGCCGAGGGCGGGTTCGAGGAGGTGGTCAACCCGGCGACGGGCGAGACGATCGCCGAGGCGCCGCTGTCGACCAAAGTCGACGTCGACAAGGCCGTCGCCGCGGCCAAGATCGCCTTCGAGAACGGCAGCTGGGCGACGATCCCGCCGAACCAACGGGCCCGGGCGCTGCTGCGGATGGCCGACCTGATCGAGGAGCGCGGCGAGGAGATCGCCGATCTCGAAGCGGCCGACGCCGGCAAGCCCCGCGCCGCGGTGATGGAGGACGAAATCGGGGTGATGGCGGACCAGCTGCGCTTCTTCGCCGGCGCCGCCCGCTGCCTCGAGGGCCGCTCCGCCGGTGAGTACATGGAGGGGCACACCTCCTTCATCCGCCGCGAGCCGATCGGCGTCGTCGGCCAGATCACCCCCTGGAACTACCCGCTGATGATGATGATCTGGAAGATCGGCCCGGCGCTCGCGGCCGGCAACACGATCGTCCTCAAGCCGGCTGAGACGACTCCGGTGACGACGCTGATGTTCGCCGAGTGGTGCGGGGAGATCCTGCCGCCGGGCGTCTTCAACGTGATCGGCGGCCACGGCGAGCCCGCGGGCTCGGAGCTCGTCACCCACCCCGACGTCGAAATGGTCAGCCTGACCGGGTCCCCCGGAACCGGTAAGTGGATCGCCAAGGCGGCCGCCGAGACGCTGAAGCGGGTTCACCTCGAGCTCGGCGGCAAGGCGCCCGTGGTCGTCTTCGACGATGTCGACATGGCGACGGCGATGGAGACGATCGCCGGCACCGGCTACTACAACGCCGGCCAGGACTGCACCGCGGCGACGCGGGTCCTCGCCTCCAAGGACATCTACGACGACGTCGTCAACGGCCTCGCCGCGGAAGCCAAGGGACTCGTCCTCGGCGACACGATGTCCGCCGAGACGACCCTGGGGCCGGTCAACAGCGCCCGCCAGCGCGAGCGGGTCCAGGGCTTCCTCGAGCGCAAGCCCGGCAACGCCGAGATCGTCACCGGCGGCGTCGCACCTGAGCTCCCCGGCTACTTCATCGAGCCGACCGTGGTCGCCGGCCTCGAGCAGGGCGACGAGATGATCCAGAAGGAGATCTTCGGCCCGGTGATCACCGTGCAGCCGTTCAGCGACGAGGAGAAGGCGATCGAGTGGGCCAACGGCACCCGCTACGGCCTCGCCTCCTCGGTCTGGACCCGCGACGTCGGGCGCGCGATGAGGGTCTCCAACGCGCTCAACTTCGGCTGCGTCTGGGTCAATGACCACATCCCGATCGTCGCCGAGATGCCCCACGGCGGCTTCAAGGAATCGGGCTACGGCAAGGACCTCTCGATGTACGGGCTCGAGGACTACACGAGGATCAAGCACGTGATGATCAACCTCGAATAGGCGCGGCGGACTACGATCCAGGCCTTGTGAGCAGGCGAATCAGGGGATTTGCGGCCAGCCTCGTGCTGGCGGGGGCCGTGTTTGCGGTCAACGCCTCCGCCGCCACCAACACGACGATCGAAACGCCGACCTGCCACGGGCGGCAGGCGACGATCGTCGGGACCGACGGCAACGACGTGATCCGGGGGACGCCCGGACGTGACGTGATCTGGGGCGGCAGGGGCGACGACACGATCTACGGCGGCCTCGGCAACGACCTGCTCTGCGGCGGTCCGGGCGCCGACGTGATTCACGGTGGCCGCGGCAACGACACGGTCGACGGCGGCGCCGGCGACGATGATCGCGCCTACGGCGACCTCGGTGACGACAAGGTGCTCGGAGGCGCCGGGAACAAAGACGAAGTCGCCGGCGACCTCGGCATCGACATCGTCAACGGCGGGCCCGGCGACTACGACCTGGTCCACGGCGACTACGGCTGGGACCGGATGTCGGGCGGCACCGGCAAGGGCGACATCGCCTCCTTCGCGACCGCCGTCGCCGGCGGCAAGGGCGACGGTGTCTGGGCCTCGCTGGCGGCCCACCGAGCTCGCGGCGACGGTCACGACAGGTTGTTTGGCTTCGAGAGCATCGAAGGCTCGGCCTTTCGCGACACCCTGATCGGCAACAAGCAGGGCAACACGATCGACGGCGGCCCGGGCGACGACCACCTGATCGGCGGCGGCGGGCCCGACGTCTTGAACGGCGGCCAGGGCAGCGACGGCTGCAAGGGGGCCAAGGGCCGCAGCTTGTCCTGCGGCAAGGAAAAGGCGCCGAAGGCGTCGGCCTACGTCCAGCTCGACCCGGCCGCCGGCGGTGGCGCCGGGTTGCAGATCGTCGGCGGCGGCGGCGGCGACGATTTCTCCGTCGCCTTCGACGAGGCCACCGACACCTTCGGAGTAACGGCCAAGAAGGGCCTGGCGACCGGCCCCGGCTGCTCCCGCCCGCCGCATGTCGCTAACCAGGTCTCCTGCGCCGCCAACGGCCCTGGTCGCTGGCTGATGGCCGACCTCGGTCCCGGCGACGACAGCCTCCGGGTCGAAGGCTCGCTGCTGGCGGTCGGCAGCGTCCGCCTCGCCGGCGGCTTCGGCAACGATGAGATCCACGCCGGCCCCGAGGACGATCTGATCGAGTCGGGCCCCGGCAGCGACCGCCTCTACGGCGGCGCCGGCGCCGACGGCCTGGTCGGCGGGCTACCCGGCCCGACCTACCTCTACGGTGGGCCCAGCGGCGACCTGCTCGCGGCGGGCGGTGGCTGCGCCGGGGGCGCCCTGGTCGGCGGCCCCGGCCGCGACGACGCCTCCTTCGCCGAGACCCAGGCGCACCCGGGGCTGCTGATCATCTCCTTCCCGCGCCACGTCGCCTACATCACCACGATCAAGAACTGCGACAAAGTCCGCCTTTCGCCCACCGATGAGGATATGGAGGGCTCCTTCGACAACGACGTCCTGATCGGCAACGGCCGCGCCAACAGCATGCTCGGCCAGCCGGGCGAAGACGAGTTCTTCGGCAACGGCGGCGAAGACGTGATCGACACCCGCGACGGCGTCCGCGACAAGTCGATCCAGTGCGGGCCGGGGAAACCGCCGAAACCGGGCAAGCCGGTGCGCGGCATATCGACCGGCCGCGCCCTCACCGACCCCTTCGACCCGGCCCCGGTCAAGTGCGCGGTGACCAAGCACGGCCACCCGGTCCCCGGCCTCGGCCGCTGATCGGGGGGCGAGAGCCCGCCCTCTCCGGGCCGAGAGATATCGCTTGAACTAGGCTTGCTCGGTGGCACCGAAGACCGCGACTGGAGATGAGGCGGCGGCGATTGCCGCCGCCGTGGCGCGGTTTGAGGCGGAGGTCGGGGCCGTTCCCGGGGAGACCCCGGTCACGGTCAGCCGATGGCAGCGCGCGGCGCTGCTCGAAGGGGTGGGCGCGAAGGAGACCGGGCAGGACTGAAAAGGAGAATCGAGATGGCTGTAGTGAAAATCATCGAGCTGGTTGGAAGTTCGAAAACGTCGACCGACGACGCGGCCAAGCAGGCCCTGAGCCAGGCTGAGGGCTCCCTGCGCAACATCCGCGCCGTTGACATCGTCTCGACCGGGATCCGCGGCGAGAACCTCGACGAGTATCGCGCTCACGTGCGGGTCGCTTTCCTGATCGAGGGAACGGATGTCGACTGATGGCGGAGGCGGGGAAGGAGGTCTCCCGGGAGGAGGCCCGGAAGCTGATCGAGAACGGTGCCCAGGTGGTCGACGTGCGCACCGACCACGAGTGGGAGGTCGGCAGGATCGCCGGCGCCAGCCACCTGCCGCTGGACGAGCTGGCCGAGCGCGCCGGCGAGATCGACCCCGAGCGCCCGGTCCTGCTCTACTGCCGTGGCGGCAGCCGCTCGACGATGGCGGCCGCGGCCCTGGCCATCGCCGGCTATAACGCGGCGAAGCTGAGCGAGGGGATCGTCGGCTGGACTGAGGCCGGCCTGCCGATCGAGCCGGAGGGCGGTTATGTGGCCGAGTCTGGTGAAGCTGCAGCCGTGATCCAGGCACGAAAGAGGGCCGTTCGGGGGTAAATACCCGAATCCCGGTCAGGTTTTGCTATTTTCCTGCGCATGGAGGTAGCGGTAGCCGAGAACAAGGAGCAGCGGGGCAAGGGCCGCCTCGGCACGCTCGAGAATCCCGAGGCCTACGAGAACGTCCCCGGCAACGTGATCCCGATCATCGAGCGCGAGTTCAACGACTTCGACAACGAAGCCGAGGAGTTCCTCGCTCAGCGCCTGCCGGAAAACGAGTTCATCGGCTTCCGCCTCAAACAGGGCGTCTACGGCCAGCGCCAGCCCGACGTGCAGATGGTTCGCGTCAAGCTTCCGTTCGGCGGCGTCACTCCGGAGCAGATGGATGCCTTCGCCGAGGTGGTCGAGAAGTACGCGCCGCTCGAGAAGGGGCACGTCACCACCCGCCAGAACATCCAGATCCACCACGTGCCGCTGCGCGACATGGAGGCCCTGATCCGTGAGATCTCCGCCGTCGGCCTCTCCTCGCGCGAGGGCTGCGGCAATACCGTCCGCAACGTCACCGGCGACCCCTGGGCCGGGGTCGCGCCGGACGAGATCTTCGACCCCACGGCCTACGCCGGCGCCTACGTCCGCTACTTCGTCCGCCACCCGACGACGCAGTTGATGCCGCGCAAGATCAAGACCGCCTTCACCGGCTCCGACGAGGACCGGGCGATCACCGGCATCCACGACATCGCCTTCATTTCGCGCGAAAGGGACGGCGTCAAGGGCTTCGAGGTCCGGGTCGGCGGCGGCACTTCGATCATGGCCCGCGTCGCGCCAACCGTCTACGACTTCGTCGAGGCCGACAACGGCGACTACATCAAGGTCGCCGAGGCTGTCTTCCGCATCTTCGACCGCCAGGACTGGCTGCGCGTCAACCGCGCCCGGGCCCGGATCAAGGTTCTGGTCGACAAAATCGGCATCGAGGCCTTTCGCGAGCTGGTCGACGAGGAGCTCGAGGGCGATTGGGTCGGCGAGCGCGACTTCGATGTCGAGCGCCTGCGCTTCGACGTCGACGAGGAGGCGAGCGCCCCCGAGGCTCCGCCGCAGGCGGCCTCGCCCAACGGCGATCGGACCGAGTTCGGGCGCTTCATCGAGGGCAACGTCCAGGCCCAGCGCCAGCCCGGCTTCTCGACCGTCGAGGTGAAGGTCACCCGCGGCGACCTCACTCCGGAGCAGTTCCGCGGCCTGGCCGCGATCATGCGCGAGTTCACCGGCGGCCATGCTCGCAGCACCGTGCAGCAGAACTTCGTCCTGCGCTGGATCCGCGACGAGGCGCTCTACGACGTCTGGCAGCGGCTGACCGAGCTCGGGCTTGGCGAGGCCGGCGCCCGCCAGATCACCGACGTCGTCAGCTGCCCCGGCACCGACAGCTGCAAACTCGGCATCACCAGCTCGATGGGCCTCAACCGGGCGATCAAGGAGCGGGTCGAGGAGATGCGGATCACCGACGAGCTGACGAAGCGGATCCACATCAAAATGAGCGGCTGCCCGAACGGCTGCAGCCAGCACCACATCTCGAACATCGGCTTCTACGGCGCCTCGCTGAAGGTCGGCGAGCGCCAGATGCCCGCCTACATCCCGCACATCGGCGGCAACTTCGAGGGTGGCGAGGTAATCTTCGGCAAGCGGCTGAAATCGCGGCTCCCGGCCAAACGCGTCCCCGAGGCGGTCGAGCGCTGGGTGCGCCTCTACGAGGCCGAGCGCGACGAGGGCGAGGAGTTCAATGCCTTCGCCGAGCGCCGCGGGGCCGAGCCCTTCGAAGCGGCGGTCAAGGAGCTGACGCTGCCGGCCGAGTTCAGCCTCGAGACGATGCAACAGTTCATAGACTGGAATCGCTCCAGCCCTTACAAAGTCGAGCGCGGCGAGGGGGAGTGCGCAATCTAGTTCGCGCTATCGAACGATGAAGCCACCTCCAATCACCCTCTCCGGCGCCGTGCCGACAGTCACCGACCACGAGACGGTTGCCGCCGAACTCGAGGATCGCACCGCGCAGGAGGCGATCGAGTGGATGTTCGAGCACTTCGGAGCCGAGCACTACATCGCCTGCTCGTTCCAGAAAACCAGCTCGGTGACCGCCCACATGGCGAGTCAGATCAACTCCGAGGCGCGCTTCTTCTACCTCGACACCGACGTCCTCTTCCCGGAGACCTACGAGACCCGCGACCAGCTCGCGGAGACCCTCGGCGTCCAGTTTGACCGCTTCCAAAACCTCACTCTCGAGGAGCAGGCCGCCGAGTACGGCGACGAGCTCTGGAAGAGCGATCCCGACTCCTGCTGCGGCCTGCGCAAGGTCGAGCCGATGCGGAGGGCCCTTTCTTCCGTAGACTGCTGGGTCGCCGGCGTCCGGCGCGGAGATTCCAGCACTCGTTCCAAAACGCCGAAGCTCGGCTGGGACAAGAAATTCAACCTCTGGAAGCTGAACCCCCTCGCGGACTGGACCGAGCGCGACGTCTGGAACTACATCCGTGAGCACCACCTCCCTTACAACCCGCTCCACGATCGCGGCTACCCCTCGATCGGCTGCACGCATTGCACGCAGCCGGTCGGCCCGGGTGGTTCGCCGCGCGACGGCCGCTGGGCGGGCGTTGCAAAGACCGAGTGCGGGATCAACTAGCGCCCCGGCGGCGCGATCCTCAATTTTCCCTCCCCCGACCCGATTGGTGAGACTTTTCGATGAGCGAGACCATGGCTGAGTTGTCCCTGACCCTTTCCGAGCGCCACACGGCGGACTTCGAGATGATCGGCAATGGCGGTTTTGCGCCGCTGACCGGCTTCCAGGGCTCCGCCGACTGGGAGCGCGTCTGCACCGAGATGCGGACCGCCGCCGGTGAGTACTGGCCGATCCCGATCACCCTGGCGACCGACCTCGAGTGCGAGGTCGGCGACGTCGTCGCGCTCTCCAGCGACGAAGGCAAGCCGCTGGGCCGGATCACCGTCGAGGAGATCTTCGACCGCGACGTCCGCAAGGAGGCCGAGCTGGTCTATCGGACCACGGACGAGAAGCACCCCGGGGTCGCCGCGATCTACGAGGAGGGCAACCGCTGCATCGCCGGCCCACTCGAGGTCGACGCGCTGCCGGACCACGAGGAGGCGTTCATGCGCCGCTACCAGACCCCGGCCGAGACGAAGAAGGAGTTCGCCGACCGCGGCTGGAAGCGGATCGTCGCCTTCCAGACTCGAAACCCGATCCACCGCGCCCACGAGTACCTGACCAAGGCCGCGCTGGAGACCTGCGACGGGCTCTTCATCCAGCCGCTGATCGGCAAGACCAAGGCCGGCGACATCCCCGCCGACGTGCGGATGCGCTGCTACGAGGTGCTGATGGAGAATTACTACCCCCAGGACCGGGTCGTGCTCGGCGTCAAGCCGGCGAAGATGCACTACGCCGGCCCCCGCGAGGCGGTCCTGCACGCGATCGTCCGCCGCAACTACGGTGCAACGCACTTCATCGTCGGCCGCGACCACGCCGGCGCCGGCGACTACTACGGCACCTACGACGCGCAGAAGATCTTCGACGAGATCGACATCGACGAGCTCGGGATCGAGCCGCTGATGTTCGAGCACACCTTCTGGTGCAACGAGTGCGAGGGGCTCGCGTCCGGCAAGACCTGCCCGCACGCGGCGGAGTCGCACCTGTTCCTGTCCGGCACCAAGGTTCGCGAAATGCTGGGCAACGGCGAAAAGCCGCCGCACGAGTTCTCGCGCGACGAGGTCGCCGAGATTCTGATCGACGCTTACAAGGAGGACTGAAAGAGCATGGCTGGCGAGAAGGGATTTACCCTCTGGTTCACGGGACTGTCCGGGGCCGGAAAGACGACGATTTCGAGGCTGCTTGAGGGTCACCTGCGCGAGCGCGGCTCGAGGCTGGAGATCCTCGACGGGGACATCGTGCGCGAAAACCTCTCCAAAGGACTCGGCTTCTCGAAGGAGGACCGCGACATCAACATCCGCCGGATCGCCTTCGTGGCGCACCTTTTGAGCCGCAACGGCGTGCCGGTGATCACCGCCGCGATCTCCCCCTACAAGGAGATCCGCGACGAGGCCCGCGCGACGATGGGCGACCGCTTCATCGAGGTCTTCGTCAAGGCCTCGGTCGACACCTGCGCCGAACGTGACGTCAAGGGTCTCTACGCGAAAGCCTTCTCTGGCGAGATCAAGGAATTCACCGGCGTCTCCGACCCCTACGAGGCTCCCGAGAGCGCCGAGGTCGTCTGCGACACCGAAGGCGAAACGGCGGAGGAGTCGGCCGAGAAGCTGCTGAGCTACCTCGAGCAGCGCGGGCTGATCCCGGGGCCGGCGGTCACGGCGTAGCCCCTCTCGACAGAAGGTCTTTGCCGCGGCCGCCTTCGGGCGGTCGCGGTCGTTGTACGCCCGGCATGGGCAGCAGCTCGGGGGTGCAAGTCCCCCGTGAAGCAGATGACCGCAACCACAAGCCGAAGCCAACTGCGTCGCCGCGAGGCGGGGTGGGAAGGAAGGTGGAGGCGAAATCGCGACCCGAGG
>DATAIY010000116.1:0-3949 GCA_036262475.1 Solirubrobacterales bacterium | reverse complement strand
GCAGGATGGCAGCCCAGATCACCCCGACGACAGGACTCGCTAGCAGGATGAGGGCGATCACCGAGGCGGCCCCAACCACAACCACCACGACCCACCGGAAGACGTCAGCCTCCGATCTCAGCGGGCTGTGCAAATCCGCCTGTCAATGGCCATCGGTTTCTCCCCAGCGGCGGCCATCCAACCTCAATGAGGTGGGTGCCAGGGGCGCTGCGGCGACGATCCACGCAAGTCCCTCGGCGCTCAGCCCGAGGGGGACCCATGTCCCCACGGTCGCGGCGCCGAGGTAGATGAGGAGCCAGCGGACGCTGGCTCCCGGCATCACCTCCCCGGAAATCGTCAACAGGTAGAGAGCGAGTCCGCTATCGGCGCCTGAGAAAACGGCTCGGCCTTGGCGGCAATCCCGAGTGCTCTCCATCCGGGTGCGCATGGGCGAACCAACGCACGCTCCGCGTGCGACAAATGGGAGTCCTGCGCGCCCAGAGGTGGCAATAACACGGCCGACTGCGGAATTAAGAGGTGCCGTCGACCGCGACGCTCGACAAGATGCTGATGAGGTTTCCAGCCTGCGGGGGTCTATCGGGCCGAGTGGGTCGCCGGTCTTAACTTATGACCTGTTGAACACCTTCATCGCCGCCACCATCCCGACCATTGACAGCGAGACCAGCAGGATCAGGCCCAGACACTCGACCGTCCCCTATCCCGTTTCCCCAGCCGCCAACCGCTGGATGCGATGCACCCGCCTCGAGACGACGGCTTGCAGATAGCCCAGTAACGCGTAGATCATCGAAACCCCCTTCTCTCTGGTGGAGACCGATTCTGGTCGGGGCCTCCGCAAGGAACAAGACAGGGATAAGGCGCCTCTCGATCGAGGGAGTCAGAAGAGCGTCACGGGCGGGACGCAGCCCTGCATGAAGTCGCTGCCGAGCCGATGACCGAGCAGCCCGAATTCAAGGTCACCTACCTCGAACCCACCGAGGTCGACGCTGAGCCGCTGCCTGAGGACTTCTCCGGACGGAGATTGCGGCGCTCGCTCCTGATCCTGGTCGCGATCGCGACCGTCATCGTCCTCCTCGTCCTGCTCCTGCCCGGGCTGAGCTCGCTGCGAGAGAGCTTCGACGGCGCCGATCCGGCCTGGATCTGGCTCGGGGTCGCCTTCGAGCTGCTGTCCTGCACCTCCTACGTCCTCGTCTTCCGGGCCGTCTTCTGCAGCCGGATGAGCTGGCGCACCAGCACCGAGATCGGACTCTCCGAGCAGGCGGCCAACTCGCTGCTCTCGGTAGGCGGTGCCGGCGGCCTGGCGCTCGGCGCCTGGATCCTGCGCCGCGGCGGGGTTCCAGCCGACCAGATCGCCCGCCGGACGGTGGCATTTTTCCTCCTGACCAGCCTCGCCAACGTCGGCTTTCTCGCCCTCGGCGGCCTCGCCCTAGCCACCGGCCTGATGTCGGGACCCTCCAACCCGCTCCTTGGCATCGTCCCGGCGATCGTCGGGATCGGGGCGACAGCGCTGGCCCTCACGGCGAGGAGAGCGGCGCGGGCGCTCGGGGCGCGCTCGGAACGCCCGCGGCTCCAGGCGATTCTGGGCGCGGTCGGCGACGGGGTCGACGAGGCGGTAGGCCTGCTGCGCTCGCCGGCGATGGGCATTGGCTCGGCCGGCTACATGCTCTTCGACATCGCCGTGCTCGCTGTCTGCTTCCCCGCCTTCGGCAACCCGCTGCCTCCGCTCGACGCGCTGCTGCTCGCCTACATCATCGGGCAGCTCGGCGGCCTCGTCCCGCTGCCGGGCGGGATCGGCGGTCTCGACCTCGGCCTGATCGGCGCCCTGGTCCTCTACGGCATCGACGCCACCGACGCCGCCGTCGCGGTTCTCACCTACCGCGGAGTGCTGCTCGCCGTCCCGGCGCTGGTCGGCCTGCCGGCGCTGGCGATCCTGCAGCGGCGTCTGCGCACCGAGGACCACGACATCGCTGCATGCGCTCCCGGCCAAGAGGTCGAGGTGGTCGGGCTGGGACGGGTGCTGATGCCGGTACCGCGCACCCCCGACTGAGCGCCAGGTCTTACGCGCGCCGGCGAGGCCCGGGCCTGAAGCCGGCCTCAGAGGCCGGGCTAAGAGCCCAGCGCCTCGGTGATCTCGGCGATTGCCGCGCTCTCGGCGTCGCTGACGGATTTGTCCCCCTCGGACTTGGCGCCGGCGACGCGTTCGGCCAGCGAGGTGACGAAGCGGCGGTAGTCGCCGAGCTCCGCCGGCGTCGCCTTCTGCTCGACCAGGGCGACCGCTTCGCGGATCCGCTGCAGGCCGTGCTCCTTCAGCTCCTCGGCCGAGTGGGACTTGGTGTGGTCCATCTCCGGCTTGTGGGCGACAATCTCGTCGAGCAGGGCCGAGTCGCCGTGCTCCTTGCGCGCCTCGGTGTAGGCCTTGGCCATCGCGAAGACCTCGCGGAAGGTGCCGCCGCGCTGCGCGGTCGAAACGATCATGCCGGCGCTGGTCGGCCCCTCACGAACAACATCCCACTCCTCGGGGGTGAAGTCGGCACTTCCGGTCATCGCCACTCTCCTCTCGCGGGCACTCGCATTCGGTCCCGTCCAAGCTATCGTGGATACCCTGACGCGGGTGCGCGTCCTCGTCATCACCAACTTCGAGCCCGACGACAGTGCGCCACAGCGCGGCCGCTGGGTTCGCGACCAGATCAACGAGGTGCGCCGGCGCGGGATCGACGTCGACGTCTTCAGCTTCCCCCCCGGCCGCAACGAGTACATCCCCGCCACGAGGCGCCTGCGCACCCTCCTGCGCCGCGAGCGATTCGACCTCGTCCACGCCCACTACGGGCTGCCCGGCTGGTGCGCGAAGCTGGCCGGGGCGGCGCCGCTGATCGTCACCTTCCACGGCACCGACGTCCGCCACGGCATCGTCGGCCCGCTCTCGCGCCGCCTCGCCTGGCGGGTCGACCTCGTCGCCGCGGTCTCGCGAGCGCTCTTCGCCCCCGAGGACGGCAGGGCCGGCCTACCGCCGGTCCCCGGCTCGGCGGTGCTTCCCTGCGGGCCGGACCTCGGTCGCTTCGGCCCGATCCCGCGCTCCCAGGCGCGGCGGTCGCTCGGCCTCGACCCCGACGGCCGCTACCTCTTCTTCCCCGCCAACCCGGCCCGGCCCGAGAAGCGCCACGACCGCGCCGCCGAGCTGGCGGCCAGGTGCGGCGCCGAGCTGCTGAGCGGCGGCTCGATCGAGCCGGAGCGGATGCCGCTCTGGCTCAACGCCGCCAACGCCGTCCTCGTCACCTCCGACTACGAGGGCTTCGGGCTTGCCGCGGTCGAGGCGCTGGCCTGCGAGGTGCCGGTCCTCTCGACTCCCGTCGGCATCGCCCCCTACGCACTCGGCGGCATCGACGGCTGCCTCTGCGCCCCCTTTGACCCGGCTGATTGGGCGGCCGTTTTGGACCGTCACCTGGAAGCGCCGGACCCGCGAGTCGCCGGCGCCGCCCGAGCCTCCTCGCTGTCTGCGGAGAGGATGGCCGACCGGGCGATCGAGGCCTACCGCGACGTCACCCACACCTCGGTATTAGATTGATGCGATGAGCGCTGAAACCGGCGGGCCCAGCGGCGAGAGCTTCAACCCGCAGATCGAGGAGGCCGAGCGCCGCCTGCAGACGGCGGCGGAGGCAGCGAGCCAGGCCGAACAGCGTGCCGAGGCGGAGATCAAAGCGCTCGAGGCCGACCTCGAGCGCCTCCGCGCCGAGGCCGCCCGCGACCTCGAGAAGCTGCGCCTCACCCACGAGGAAGAGCTGCAGCGCGAGCGCGAGGCGAAGGAGCGGGCGATCGCCGCCGCCGACGACGACGACGTCGAACTCCGCCTTTGTGGCTATTTCCTCTCAGCCTCTCGGCGGATCGACTCGATCTGCGCTCGCAGCCAAGAGGCCGCCGCTTCGCGGGTCCGCGCCAGCTCGTCGGCGATCGTCCG
>DATAIY010000115.1:0-4721 GCA_036262475.1 Solirubrobacterales bacterium | reverse complement strand
CGGCGAGCGGGCGGGCCGCAGGCCTCAGCGTCCTATACGCTCGCAGCGCAAATGAGAGGCGTCTATGTCCTGAACTTCTATTCGGCGGTCTTCATCGACCAGCTGAAGCGCGGGCGCAAGACTGCAACGATCCGTCTCGGCGACAAGAGCGGCAAGTATGAGCGCGGCCAGGTGGTCTGGATCACCGTCGGCTTCCGCCACAGCCCGCGCGAAAAGATCTTCACCGCGGTCATCGACGACGTCGAGGTGAAGCCGGTCGGCGACCTCTCCCGGCGCGACATCGAGCACGACAACCCGGAGTTCCGCCGGCTCGAGGATGAGACCAAGTTCCTCGAGCAGATCTACAGCCGCACGATCTCCGAGGACGACGTGGTCACGGTGATCCGCTTTTCCCAGATTGTCGAGTCGCCGCGGGCGCACCTCGGCAACGGGGAGACGCCGCGCCACAACTGATGTCGGAGTACGCCTTCCTCACCACCTGGCTGCTCGACTCCCCGCGCCAGCCGGTCTGGGCTGCGATCTACGACCAGGCGGCTTGGCCGCAGTGGTGGCGCGGGGTGGAGGAGGCCGAGGAGCTGGTGCCCGGCGATGCGAACGGGGTCGGCACCGTCTCCCGCCTGGTCTGGAAGAGCCTGCTGCCCTACCGGGTCGAATTCGTGGTGACCTCGATTCGGGTCGAGCGGCCGAACCTGATGGAGGGCCACGCGGTCGGCGAGCTCGAGGGCACCGGCCGCTGGCGCTTCTACGAGCAGGACGGGGTCACCGCGGTGCTCTACGAGTGGAACGTCTCGACGACGAAGCCGTGGGTGAACGGGCTGGCGCCGCTGCTGCGCCCGGCCTTCGAGTGGAACCACGATTGGGTGATGGCGCGCGGTGGTGAGGGGATTGCCCGCCTGCTCGGCTGCCGCCTGCTTGCGGCCGACTGACCGACCTCGCTATCTTCTCTGTTGTTGGCACTCGCGGTACCAGAGTGCCAAAAGCCGCGAGGAGCTGGAAAGGGCTTCAAAGCGGCGTTTCCCGATTTTCCACCAGCAAACACTTACCGACAACGGAGGTTCACGGATGAAGCTGAAGCCCCTCGGGGACCGGCTGATCGTCAAGCCGATCGAGGAGGAGGAGACGACCGCTAGCGGCATCGTCCTCCCCGACACGGCCAAAGAGAAGCCGCAGAAGGGCAAGGTCGTCGCAGTTGGCGACGGCGCCATCAACGAGGACGGCAGCCGCCGCCCGCTTGACGTCTCGGAGGGCGATGAGGTCCTCTACTCCAAATACGGAGGCACCGAGGTAACCGTCGAGGGGGATGACCTGCTCGTGCTTCGCGAGTCGGACGTCCTGGCCAAGCTCGGCTAGACCTTCCCAACCGGACTTAAGAATCAAGGAGGATTGAATCCATGGCTCATAAGGAGCTGAAGTACGCAGAGGAGGCCAGAGGGGCCCTGCAGGCCGGCGTCGACGCAGTCGCCAACGCCGTCAAGGTCACCCTCGGCCCCAAAGGCCGTTACGTCGTGCTCGACAAAAAGTTCGGCGCACCGACGATCACCAATGATGGCGTCACCATCGCCCGCGAGATAGAGGTCGAGGACGTCTTCGAGAACCAGGGCGCGCAGCTTGTCCGCGAGGTCGCCACGGCGACCAACGACGTGGCCGGAGACGGCACCACGACGGCGACCCTGCTGGCGCAGGTCATCGTCCGCCAGGGGCTGAAGAACGTGGCCGCCGGCGCCAACCCGCTGGCCCTGCGCCGCGGCATCGAGAAGGCTGTCGACGAGGTCGTCGAGAACCTTCGCGAGAAGCAGTCCAAAGAGGTCGCGGGCAAGGATCAGATCGCCCGTGTGGCCGCAATCTCCGCCGGCGACGACGAGATCGGCAACGTGATTGCCGACGCGATCGAGAAAGTCGGCAAAGACGGCGTCGTCAACGTCGAGGAGGGCCAGACCTTCGGCATGGAGCTGGAGTTCACCGAGGGGATGCAGTTCGACAAGGGCTATATCTCGCCCTACATGGTCACCGACCAGGACCGCATGGAGGCTGTGCTCGAGGATCCCTACATCCTCATCGCCAACCAGAAAATCGGCTCCGTGCGGGACATCCTGCCGGTGCTGGAGCAGGTCATGCAGGGCGGCAAGCCGCTGCTGATCGTGGCCGAGGACGTCGAGGGAGAGTGCCTGGCGACCCTGGTCGTGAACAAGCTGCGGGGCACCTTCACCGGTGTCGCCGTCAAGGCCCCCGGCTTCGGCGACCGCCGCAAGCGGATGCTCGAGGACATCGCCGTTCTCAGCGGTGGCGAGGTCATCACCGAGGAGATGGGTCTCAAACTCGAGAACACCCAGCTCGCTCAGCTCGGCAAGGCTCGCCGTGTCGTCGTCTCCAAGGACACGACCACGGTGATCGACGGTGCCGGCAGCGGCGATGACATCAAAGGCCGGATCAAGCAGATCAAACAGGAGATCGAGAACACCGACTCCGACTTCGATCGCGAGAAGCTCCAGGAGCGCCTCGCGAAGCTCGCCGGAGGTGTCGCCGTGGTCAAGGTAGGCGCCGCCACCGAGACCGAGATGAAGGAGAAAAAGCACCGCGTCGAGGACGCGCTGCAGGCGACCCGCGCCGCGCTCGAGGAGGGCGTCGTCCCGGGTGGTGGTGTGGCACTGCTCAACGCGCAGTCGTCACTGGACCCGGAGAAGCTGGCCGACGATCCCGACGAGGTCACCGGCGCCCGGATCATCCATCGCTCGCTCGAGGAGCCGCTCCGCCAGATCGCCGAGAACTCCGGCCTGGAGGGCTCGGTCGTCGTCAACAAGGTCCGTGACCTGAAGGCCGGCGAAGGCCTCAACGCGGCCAACGGCGAGTACGGCGACCTGATCAAAGCCGGCGTCATCGACCCGACGATGGTCACCCGCTCGGCGCTGCAGAATGCCGCGTCGATCGCCAAGAACATCCTCGTAACCGAGGCAATCATCGCCGAGCCCGCCGAAGAAGCCGGCGGCGGCGGCATGCCCGGCGGTATGCCGGACATGGGCGGCATGATGTAACTCGCCTTTTCGGCGAGTAGTACCGAGGGCCCGGCGCAAGCCGGGCCCTTTTCCTTGCCCCGGTCGGGTGGTGGGACGAACGATCGTCACACTCGCGTTCCTCAATCGCCATCGGCCCCTCAACCGTGGTGTGGGCGGCGCCGCTAGCTTTGGAGGTTGAGCAACAGAGTGGAAGGTCCCCAGCAGCGCCGGGTGCTTGTCGCTCAGCGCCACGAATTCGTTGAACTCGCGGTCGTGCCGCGGTCACCAGGGCCAGCGCGAAGACCCGCCTATGGACTCGCCAGGACGTCGCTCATCCTGCGCGGCTCGACGCCGAGGGCCTGCGCGTCGGCGGGCCCGCGCTCGCTCACCATCGACACCTCCATCAACTCGGCCTCCTCCCAGGTTGCGAACACGGCCTCGCCGAAGACGGAGCGCAAGGCCAGCAGGCCGGAGCGGACCAGCGGCAGCGGGATATGGAGGAGCGGTCGGGGCCGCCCGGCGATGCGGCTGACGAGGTCGGACATCTGGTCGTAGGTGAGCGTCTCTGGGCCGGCCAGCTCGTAGCGCGGCCGCGCCTCGCCGGCCAGGGCGGCGACGACGCAGCGGGCGACGTCCTCCGCCCAGATCGGCTGGAACGCGGCCCGGCCGTCGCCTGAGACCGGCAGCACCGGCAGGAAGGAGAAGCGGCGAAGCAGCGTGATCCAGGGGTCGCTGCGATCGTAGACGATCGAGGGGGCGAAGACGGTCGTCTGCAGGGGGGAGGAATCCACGGCCTGCTCGGCCAGCCACTTCGCCCGGAAGAACCGCGTCCTCTGGGCGGCGTAGGCGTCGAGGGCGCTGAAGAAGTGGAAGCGCGCCACTCCGCTGCGCTCAGCCGCCCGCAGCAGCCGCACCGTCGCCAGCCCGTTCAGCTCCTCGATCCGTCTCGGCGGCTGGTCGCGGATCGTCGCCGCCAGGTGGATCACGGTATCGACCCCGCGGAGCGCCTGTCGCACCAGGTGAGGATCGGACATCTCGCCGAGGTCGCCGAGTGCGATCTGCACGTCGACTCGCCGCGCTCCCAGCCGCCGCGGCTCGCGCACCAGGCAGCGCACGTCCTCGCCGCTCTCCAGCAGCAGCGGCAGCAGCCGCGATCCGATACTTCCGGTTGCCCCCGTCAACAGCAGCATGTGCCGCCGATGCTAGTGGTGATGCTTTTTCGCCTTCGGGCCCAGCTTCAGCGCGACGTCGCCCGAGGCGCTAGCACCGGCACCCGGGGTCGATGACTTGACGACCAAGGCTGGCAGTTTGTGACCTTTCCTCGCTTTCGGCTTGGTCACCTTGCCCAGGGAGCATCCGGCGCCCTTCAGCGCCGTCTTCGCCTGACCCAGCGTCTTACCGACAAGCTTCGGCACGGTGCACGACTTGGGTGACAACGGCAGGATCGGCGCTGGGGGGGGCTTGTGGCTGCGAAGTCGCAGCAGGAAGAGGCACCAGGGCGTCCCAGGTCGCAGTCGCATTTATGTCGTCGCCGGTTATTGCGCCGGAGAAGCCGCGAATCCCGATGCCGGTGTTGCGCAGCCCCAGAGCTGCCCGAACAGGGGATCGTTCGGGATCGCATCCAGGGTCCTGTAGCCGTCGCGTTCGGCAACGGCCACCGCGGGGGTCGGCTTCGAGTTCCCGAACCGCCTCGGCGGGCGTCTGGCCCGATTCGACCTGGACCAGCTGGAA
>DATAIY010000114.1:0-4025 GCA_036262475.1 Solirubrobacterales bacterium | reverse complement strand
CGGACGATCGCCGACGAGCTGGCGCGGACCCGCGAAGCGGCGGCCTCTTGGCTGCGAGCGCAGATCGAGTCGATCCGCCGAGAGGCTGAGAGGAAATAGCCACAAAGGCGGAGTTCGACGTCGTCGTCGTCGGCGGCGGCGCCGCCGGCCTCTGGACGGCCCTGAGGGCCGCGGAGTTGGGTGGCGAGGTCTGCCTCGTCTCCCGCACCCAGCTCTCCCAGAGCGCCAGCTTCTGGGCCCAGGGCGGCCTCGCGGCCGCGCTCGAGCCCGGCGACACCCCCGCCCGCCACGCCGCCGACACGATCGCCGCCGGGCGCGGCCTCTGCCGCACCGCGGCGGTGCGGGTCCTCGTCGACGAGGCGCCGGGCGCGGTACGGGACCTGCAGTCCCGCGGCGTCGTCTTCGACCTCGACCACGAAGGTCGGCTGGCGCTGGGCCTCGAGGGAGGTCATGGAAGCCGGCGGATAGTCCATTCCGGAGGCAGCCAGACCGGGCACGAGCTCACCTCGAAGCTGGCGGCGATGGTCGCGAACAAGGAGCGGATCGAGGTGATGGAGCGGACATCCGCCACCGCCCTGTGGAGCGACGGCGAGCGCTGCCACGGCGTCATCACCGGCGCCGGGCCCCTCGCCGCCGCCGCCACGGTGCTGGCCACCGGCGGCGCCGCCGCGCTCTGGCGCCGCACCACCAACCCCCGCGGCGCGATCGGCGCCGGACCGGTCCTAGCCGGGGCCGCCGGAGCCGATCTCGCCGATCTCGAGTTCTGCCAGTTCCACCCGACCGCGGTCGCCCTTCCCGGCTCGCCCTTTGACGGGGTCCTGATAAGCGAGGCGATCCGCGGCGAGGGAGCGCAGCTCCTCGACGCCTCGGGCGAGCGCTTCACCGACGAGCTCGCCCCCCGCGACGCCGTCACGGCGGCGATCCTCGAACGGATGAAAGACGAGGGAAAGCCCGACGTAAAGCTCGACCTGCGGGGCATCGATCCGGCGCGCTTCCCCAACGTCTTCGCCTCGCTCGCCAAGGCGGGTCTCGATCCGCGCTCGGAGCCCGTCCCGGTCGCCCCCGCCGCCCACTACATGATGGGCGGGATCGTCGTCGACCTCGACGGGCACTCCTCCCTCCCCGGCCTCTATGCGGTCGGGGAGTGCTCCTGCACCGGCCTGCACGGCGCCAACCGCCTCGCCTCCAACTCGCTCAGCGAGTGCTTCGTGTTCGGCGGCCGGGCGGCGAGTGCGGCTGTGCTGGAAGCCGCGGGCGGCAGGCGCCCGGCACCGCCGAAGTGGAAGTTCGACCCGCCGAGCGAAGCCACCAGGGACGCCGTCTGGCGCCACGCCGGGCCGATGCGCAACCCCGACGAGCTCGCCCTGCTGATCTCCAACCCCTACCCGCTGGCGAAGGCGATCGCCACCTCCGCCCTCGACCGGAGGGAGTCGCGCGGCGGTCATCTGCGCTGCGACTGCCCCGATCCCGACCCCGACCTCGACGGGATCCACGTCGTTCTCGCCGCCGACGGAACGGCGCGCCGCGAAGAGTGGCTCTGAGCGCATGCTGTTAGGAGTCGACGTCGGCGGGACCTTCACCGATGCGGTCCTCGTCGACGACGGCGCCATCCACACCGCGAAGGTGCCGACCACGCCGGGGGTGGAGTCCGACGGGGTGATGCGGGCGATCGCCGAGGTGCTGGCGGGAGCGGGCGCCGGGCCGGACGACGTCGAGGCGTTCGCCCACGGGATGACCGTCGGGACCAACGCGCTGCTGGAGGAACGGGGGGCGCGGACGGCGCTGATCGCCACCCGCGGTTTCGCCGACCTGCTCGAGATCGGCCGCCAAGACCGGCCCGACCTCTACCGCCTCTGCACGCCGAAGCCGGCACCGCTGACCGAGCGCCCGCTGCGCTTCGAGGCCGATGAGCGGATCGGCCCGGGGGGTGTAATCGTGCCGCTCGCAGAGGACGAGCCGGAGCGCCTGGCCGGCCTGCTGGAGCGCTGCGGAGCCGAGTCGGTCGCGATCTGCCTGCTCTTCTCATACCTCGACCCGTCCCATGAGCGGCGAGTCGCCGAGCACCTCCGCGAGCGCCTCCCCGGCCTGCACATCTCCGCCTCACACGAGGTGCTGCCGCGCTTCCGCGAGTACGAGCGCTGCTCGACGACCACGATCGACGCCTACCTGAGCCCGCTCCTCGGTCGCTACCTGGAGCGGCTCGGCGAGGTGACGACAGAGGCGGAGCTGCCGCCGCCGTTGGTCATGCAGTCCTCCGGAGGCGTCGCCCCGGCCGAGGAGGCGGCGCGGGCCGGCGCCTGGAGCGTGCTCTCGGGACCGGCCGGAGGAGCGATGGGAGCGGGTCTGCTCGCCCGCGCAAGCGGCGACGGCAACGCCCTCGGCTTCGATATGGGCGGCACCTCCTGCGACGTCTGCGTGGTCGAGGACGGCGAGGTCCGTCGCACCGACACGCGCCGGATCGGCGGCCGCACGATCCAGCTGCCGATGGTCGACGTCCACACCGTCGGCGCCGGCGGTGGCTCGATCGCCTGGCGCGACTCCGGCGGCGCCCTTCGGGTCGGACCGCGGTCAGCCGGGGCCGAGCCCGGGCCGGCTTGCTACGACCGCGGCGGCACCGAGCCGACCGTTACCGACGCCAACCTGATTCTCGGCCACCTCGCCGCCGACTCGCGTCTGGCTGGCGACGTCGAACTCGACTCCGAAGCCGCCGAAGAGGCGATCGACCGCCTCGCTCACTCGCTCGGCCTCGACCGGCTGCAGACCGCGGCCGGAATCCTCCGCGTCGCCAACCAGGAGATGGTGCGGGCGCTCCGCGTCGTCACCGTCGAGCGCGGCGTCGATCCGCGCGGCTTCGCCCTCCTGCCCTTCGGCGGCGCTGGGCCGATGCACGCCGCTGCGATCGCCGCCGAGCTCGGGATCGGGTCGATCCTCTGCCCACGGGCCAGCGGCGTGCTCTCGGCGCTCGGCCTCTGCGCGTCCGACCGTCGCCGCGACACCGTCCGCACGGTGATGCTGAGTGGCCCCGAGCTGAGCGGCGGGCGCATCGCCGCCGAGGTCGGCGCAATGATCGCCGCCGCCGGGGCCGAGCTTGGCGAAGCCAAAGCCGAGGTCGTCTACGAGATGCGCTACGCCGGCCAGGCATTCGAGTTGCCGGTCCCCGGCCCGCCCGATCCCGACCCGGCGGATCTCGTCGAGCGCTTCGAGCGTTCCCACGAGGAGCGCTACGGCCACCGTGACCCCGGCGGCGAGGTTGTCCTAGTCGACATCGGCCTGGCGATGGTGGTGGCCGGCCCCAAGCCGCGCCCGGCGGCTGCGGTCGAGGACCGGCTCGAAAAGGGGGCGCGGCCGGTTCGCTTCGACGGAGAGTGGATCGAGACGCCGGTCCTGCGCGGCGAGCCGGCGGCCGGAACCCGAGCCGAGGGCCCAGTCGTCTTCGAGCTTCCCGAGGCGACCCTGGTCCTGCCGCCGGGATGGAGCGCGAGGGTCGACGATGCCGGGACCATCGCCGCGGTGTTCCTCTCCCCCGATATGCGCAGCGAAGGAACAACGGAGTGAGTGGTCTCGACCCGATCACGCTGCAGGTGCTGATCGGCGGGTTGCGCGCCGCCTGCGATGAGATGGGCGCCACCCTGATCCGCTCCGCCTATTCGGCCAACATCAAGGAGCGCCACGACTGCTCGACGGCGCTCTTCGACGCCGCGGGGGAGCTGGTGATGCAGGCCGAGCACATTCCGGTCCATCTGGGCTCTATGCCGGACGCGGTCGCCACCGTGCTCGACGAGGAGCACCGCCCCGGCGTCGCCTGGATTCTCAACGACCCCTACCGGGGCGGCACCCACCTACCCGACATCACCCTGATCTCGCCCGTCTTTCTCGCTCGGGAGTTGTTCGGCTTCGCCGCCAGCCGCGCCCACCATGCCGACATCGGCGGTCCGACCCCGGGCGGAATGCCGGCCTTCTCCAAGACGCTTGCCGACGAGGGAGTCGTGATCTCCCCGACCCGCGTCGACGAGGCAGAACTGGAG
>DATAIY010000113.1:0-3861 GCA_036262475.1 Solirubrobacterales bacterium | reverse complement strand
GGGCGAGGGCGACGCCGTGGCGGGCGAGGCGGGTGGGGACGGCACAGTCGAAGACGTCGAGGCCGAGGGCGATGCCGCCGAGCAGGTCGTCGACCTCACCGATGCCGAGCAGGTGCTTGGGAGCCGCCTCGGCCAGCAGCGGCGCGGTCATCGCCAGGACGTCGTGCATCTCGGCCTTGTCGCGGCCGAGGGTGCCGCCGATCGCGAGGCCGTCGACGCCGGCCTCGGATACACGCTGGGCGGATTCGCGGCGCAGGTCCTCGTGGACGCCGCCCTGGACGATCCCGAACACGGCCTGGCGCGCGGGCCCCTCATTCCGATGCCACTCGAGGCAGCGGTCGAGCCAGCGATGGGTGCGTGCGGTCGAGCGGGCGGTGTACTCGCGGTCGGCGTGGAACGGCGTGCACTCGTCGAAGACGAGGGCGATGTCGGAGCCGAGCGCCGCCTGCACCCGCATCGAGACCTCGGGCGAGATGAACAGCTCCGAGCCGTCGCGGTAGGAGCGGAAGCGCGCGCCCTCCTCGCTGATCTCGACCTTCGAGCCGTGCTCTCCCCCGGACCGCCCACTTCCCTTGACCTCGTTGGCAACGCCGCCGTGGGCGAGCGAGAAGACCTGGAAGCCGCCGGAATCCGTGATCAGCGCCCGCTCCCAGCCCATGAATCCGTGCAGGCCCCCCGCGGCGGCGATCCGCTCGGGCCCCGGCGAGACGAACAGGTGGTAGGCGTTGCCGAGGATCAGCTGGTAGCCCAGCGCCGCGACCTCGTCGCCGTCGAGCCCCCGCACAGAACCCTTGGTCGCCAGCGGGATGAAGGCCGGCGTCTCGATCGGACCGTGGGCGGTGTACAGCACCCCGCTCCGGGCGGCGCCGTCGCGCGCCTCGATCTCGAAGCGGAGCCGGTCCGGCTCGCTCCTCACGCGATCAGCGAGCGGCCGGTCATCGGCGCGGGTTGCGCGATGCCGAGCAGCTCGAGGGCGGTCGGGGCAACGTCGGCGAGGATGCCGGCCGGCCGCAGCTCCAGGCCCTCGGCGGTGACGATCAGCGGCACCGGGTTCAGCGAGTGGGCGGTGTTGGGCGAGCCGTCGGGCTCGAGCATGTGGTCGCAGTTGCCGTGGTCGGCGGTGATGATGCAGGCGCCGCCCTTGGCGAGGACCGCCTCGACGACGTCGCCCAGCAGCTTGTCGACGGCTTCAACGGCGGCCACCGCGGCCGGGATCACGCCGGTGTGGCCGACCATGTCGGGGTTGGCGAAGTTGATGATCCCGAAGCGATAGGAACCTGCCCGCCAGTGGTCGACGAAGGTCTTTGCCGCCGCAGCGGCGCTCATCTCCGGCTTGTGGTCGTAGGTGGGCACGTCGCGCGGCGATTCGACCAGGCAGTGCTCCTCCCCCTCGTACTCCTCCTCGCGGCCGCCGTTGAAGAAATAGGTGACGTGGGCGTACTTCTCGGTCTCGGCGACGTGCAGCTGGCGACCGCCGGCCTTGGAGATGGTCTCCGCCAGCGTCGTCGCGGGCCGCTGCTCAGGAAAGGCGACCGGGTAGGGCCAGCCCTTGCGGTACTCGGTCATCGTCGTCAGGTCGATCGGCGCGCCGCCGGCCCGTGGGAACTCGTCGAAGCCGGGCTCGGCCAGCGCCCTGGTCATCTCCCGGGCGCGGTCCGGCCGGAAGTTGAAGAAGATCGCCACGTCGCCGTCGGCGACGCCGTCGTAGTCGCCGATCACCGTCGGTTTGACGAACTCGTCGGTCTCCTCACGCTCGTATGAGGCCTCGATCGCCGCGGCGGCGGAATCGGCGTGGGCGCCGCGAGCGTGGACGATCGCGTCGTAGGCGAGCTTGATGCGCTCCCAGCGGGTGTCGCGGTCCATCGCGTAGTAGCGGCCGCTGATCGTGCCGACGCGGCCGGCCTGGCGCAGCCAGCGCTCCAGCTCCTCGAGGTAGCCGCGGCCGCCGTGCGGAAGCGTGTCGCGGCCATCGGTGAAGGCGTGGACGACGAGGTCGGGTACCCCCTCCTGGGAGGCCAGCTCGACGCAGGCCTCGATGTGCTCCCAGCCGGAGTGGACGCCGCCGTCGGAAACGAGCCCGAGCAGGTGGAGGCGACCACGGGGGCTGGTGCGGGCTCGCTCGCAGGCCGCCAGCAGCGCCTCGTTCTCGAAGAAGCTGCCGTCGGCGACCGCGTCGTCGATCCGCGCCAGGTCCTGCTTGACGATCGCCCCGGCGCCGAGGTTGAGGTGGCCGACCTCGGAGTTGCCCATCTGCCCGTCGGGCAACCCGACATCGCGGCCCTGGGCGGAGAGCTGGGTGTGTGGGTACGCGTCCCAGAGGCGGTCGAAGACGGGCGTCTGGGCGAGCGAGATCGCGTTTCCCGGCCCCGGCTCGGCCAGCCCCCAGCCGTCGAGGATGATCAGCGCCAGGGAGGGGACGAGCGGCGTCAACCGGCTGCTTCCACGATCGCCGCGAAGTCGACGGGATCGAGCGCCGCACCGCCGACCAGGGCGCCGTCAACATCGGGCTTGGAGAGGATCTCGGCTGCGTTCGCGGGCTTCACCGAGCCGCCGTAGAGGATCCGGATCTCATCGGCGGCGGCGCCGCGCATCCCCAGCACGTCGCGGATGAAGGCGCTCGCCCCCTGGGCCTGCTCGGGAGTCGCGTTGCGGCCGCTGCCGATCGCCCAGATCGGCTCGTAGGCGACCACCACCCGGGCCAGGTCGGCGGAATCGACGGCGGCAAGATCGGCCTCGAGCTGGTGCTCGAGGACCGCCTCGGTCTCCCCCCCGTCCCGCGCGGCCTCGGTCTCGCCGACACAGAGGATCGGCTCGAGGCCGGCGGCGAGGGCGGCGGGCACCTTGCGCGCCAGCGCCTCGTCGGTCTCGCCGAAGAGCTGGCGCCGCTCGGAGTGGCCGAGGACCACGGCCTCGACGTCGAGCTCGACCAGCATCGGGGCCGAGATCTCGCCGGTAAAGGCACCCGAGTCCTCCTCGTGCATGTTCTGGGCGGCGACCCGCACGGCAGTGCCGCGCCGGCGCTCGACCACCTCGTTGAGGGCGATGAAGGAGGGGCAGATGACGACGTCGCACTGGGTCGCGGCGATCCGCGGCAGCAGCGCGTCGACGAACTCGGCCGCCTCGGCAACGGTCTTGTTCATCTTCCAGTTGGCGGCGATATAGGGGGTGCGCTCAGCCATCGCCATTTGAGTCCTCAGCGTCCATCAGAGCCTCCACTCCGGGCAGCTTCTTTCCCTCCAGCAGCTCCAAGGATGCTCCTCCTCCGGTCGAAAGCCAGTCCACCTCGTCGTCGAGGCCGAATTTGTGCAGCGCCGCGACCGAGTCGCCACCGCCGACCACGGTCGTCCCGGGGGCCTTCGCGACCGCCTCGGCGACGGCCCGGGTCCCGGCCGCGAACGGCTCCATCTCGAAGGCGCCCATCGGTCCGTTCCAGAGCACGGTCCCGGCGGACGCGACGGCCTCGGCGTAGAGCTTCGCGGTACGGGGGCCGATGTCCAGCCCCATCCAGCCGTCGGGCACCTCCACCCCGTCGATCTCGCGGCGCTCGGTATCGGCGTCGAAGCTCTCGCCGAGGACGAGGTCGATGGGAAGCGTCAGCTCGCAGTCGGAGCCCTTCGCCCGCTCCAGCGCCTCCGCGGCGAGCCGAACGCCGTCCTCCTCGACCAGCGAATCGCCGGTCCCGATCCCCTGGGCTCGAAAGAAGCTGAAGCACATCGCGCCGCCGATCAGGATCCGGTCGGCGAGCTCGAGGAAGCGGTCGATGACGGCGACCTTGTCGGAGACCTTGGCGCCGCCGAGGACGACGACAAGCGGCTTCGCCGGCGACTCCACGACCGCGGCCAGCTCGTTCACCTCGCGCTC
>DATAIY010000112.1:0-3918 GCA_036262475.1 Solirubrobacterales bacterium | reverse complement strand
GCGCCGGCCGCGCCGGCGGCCGCGACCTGATGCAGCGCCGAGGGCTGGGCCTCGAGGGTGCCGCCGGAGTAGTTGAAGGCCCCCGCCTCGACGTCGCCGTTGGCGGCGGCCGTCCCCGGCTGAGCCGGTTCGACTTCGATCTCAGCGTGGAAGATCAGCTTGCTGAACTCGTCCCAGATCGAGTGCATCAGCTCCTCGAACATCGTGAAGCCCTCGTTTTTGTAGGCGACGAGGGGATCGATCTGGGCGAAGCCGCGGAGGTGGATGCCTTCGCGCAGGTAGTCCATATCGAAGAGGTGTTCGCGCCAGCGGTTGTCGATCACCTGCAGCAGGATCGAGCGCTCCAGGTGCCGCATCAACTCCTCGCCGAGTCGCTGCTCGCGCTCGTCGTAGGCGTTCATCGCGTCGTCGTCGAGGGCGTCTTGGAGCTTCTCCCGCTCGACCGTCTCCGGCGCCAGGGTGGCGACGTCGATGCCGACCGGCCAGATCAGCCGCAGCTGGGTCTCAAGCTCCCCCATGTCCCAGTCCTCGAAGACGTCGCCGGGGGTGTACTCGTCGACGAGACGCTCGATCACGCCCTCCAGCTCGTCGCGCGCAGTCTCTGAGATGTCACGCCCTTCGAGGATCTCGCGGCGGTATCTGTAGACGACACGACGCTGCTCGTTCATCACGTCGTCGTACTCGAGGACGCGTTTGCGGATCAGGAAGTTCTGCTCCTCGACCTTCTTCTGGGCGTTCTCGACGGTTTTGGTCAGCATCTTCGCCTCCAGCGGCATCTCGGTGCCGTCGTCATCGATCGGACCGAGGCGGTCGAGGATTTTGAAGATGCGGTCGCCGGCGAAGAGGCGGATCACGTCGTCTTCTGCCGAAAGGTAAAAGCGCGACTCGCCGGGGTCGCCCTGGCGGCCGGAGCGGCCGCGAAGCTGGTTGTCGATGCGCCGCGACTCGTGCCGCTCGGTGCCGCAGATGAAGAGCCCGCCGAGGTCGCGCACTTCCTCCGCCTCGGCCTTGCACTGCGGTGCCAGGTCGGCCGCCTTCGCCGCCAGCGCCTCGTGATAGCCCTCGCTCTCGTAGGTGATCCCCTGCTTTTTCAACTCGTGGATGGCGAGATGTTCGGGGTCGCCGCCGAGCTTGATGTCGACGCCGCGGCCGGCCATGTTGGTGGCGATCATCACCTCGCCCTTGCGACCCGCCTGGGCGATCAACTCGCCCTCTCGTTCGGCGTGCTCGGGCTTGGCGTTGAGCACGGCGTGTTTGATGCCGTCGCGCTTCAGCGCCGCGGAGATCATCTCCGAGACCTCGACCGAGACGGTCCCGACCAGGACCGGCTGCCCCTCTTCATGGCGGGCGACGATCTCGTCGAGGACGGCCTTCCACTTGCCGTCTTTGGTTTTGAAGATCTGGTCGTTCTGGTCGGCGCGGACCATCGGCTGGTTGGTCGGAACCTCGACCACCGGCATCTCGTAGATCTTCATGAACTCGGTCGCCTCGGTCAGCGCGGTTCCGGTCATCCCGGCGAGCTTTTCGTAGAGGCGAAAGTAGTTCTGCAGGGTGATCGTCGCCAGGGTCTGGTTCTCCTCGCGAATCGCCACGCCTTCTTTCGCCTCGACCGCCTGGTGCAGGCCCTCCGACCAGCGTCGGCCCTCGAGGATGCGGCCGGTGAACTCGTCGATGATCATCACCTCGCCGTCGATCACCGCGTAGTCCTGGTCTTTCTTGTAGAGCGACTCGGCCTTCAGCGATTGGACCAGGTGGTTGACGAGGCTGCCGTGCTCGCCGAGGTAGAGGTTGTCGACCCCGATGAATTCCTCGGCTTTTTTCACCCCGCGCTCGGTCGGCGCCACGGTCTTGTGCTTCTCGTCGTACTCGTAGTCGAAGTCGACCTCGGAGGTGTCCTTGGACTCGCCGAGCGATTTCAGTTTTTCTTTCGCCGGCACCCCGACCATCTGTTTGGCCAGGCGGGCGAAGGTGTAGTAGGTCTGGGCCGCCTGTTCGGGGGCGCCGGAGATGATCAGCGGCGTCCGTGCCTCGTCGATCAGGATGTTGTCGACCTCGTCCACGATCGCGAAGTGGTGGCCGCGCTGGACGCAGTGCTCGAGCGCGGGGGCCATGTTGTCGCGAAGGTAGTCGAAGCCGAACTCGGAGTTGGTCCCGTAGGTGACGTCGCCGGCGTATTTGCGCTGGCGGGTCTCGTGGTCGTCGGCGTCCTGCACCGAGGAGACGCTGACCCCGAGCGCGTCGTAGATCGGTTTCATCCATTCCGCGTCGCGCCGCGCCAGGTAGTCGTTGACGGTGACGAGGTGGACGCTGTCGCCGGCGAGCGTGTTGAGAAAGACCGGCAGCGTCGCGGTCAGGGTCTTGCCCTCTCCGGTCCGCATCTCGGCGATCGCGCCGTCGTGGAGGACCATGCCGCCAATCAGCTGGACGTCGTAGTGGCGCTGGCCGATCGTCCGCCGCGAGGCCTCGCGGGTCAGCGCGAACGCCTCCGGCAGGAGATCGTCGAGCGACTCGCCGCCACGAGCGCGCTCGCGCAGGGAGTCGGCCTCCTCGCGCAGCTCCGAGTCGGAGAGGGCTTCCATCTCGGGCTCGAAGCGATTGATCGCTTCCGCGCGCTTCTGGTAGGCCTTGAACTTCCGCCCCTCCCCCGCGCGCAGGGCCTTCGTGACGAGGTCCATTGCTGGCATTGCTCAAGAGTAGCGGTGGCGACTGGGCCGTTCCTTGCGGCCATCCCAGAAGAGGCGCTTGCCCTACGCCCCCGGCAGGCGTAGCATCGATATAGGAAACCCAAAGGAGGCACTGATGCGGATTGAGATTCGGGGCCGAAACGTCGAGATAACGGATGACCTGCGTGAGATGGTGCGGAAACGGTTCCAGCGCTTGGGCCAGCAGGTTTCAGCGCTGGCGACCCTGGAAGTTGTGCTCTCGGAGGAGCGCAATCCCTCGATCACCGACAGTCAGGTGGCGGAGGCGATCTTCTACCTGAAGGGGGTGACCCTGCGCGCCCATGAGGCGTCGCCGGAGATGACCCATTCTGTGCATGAACTGGCCGAGGACGTGCGGCGCCAGGTCAAGAAGCACCGCGACCTGCGGCGCAAGCGCCGGCGGACGCGGCGGCTCGTCGACCAGATGCGGGGCCGGCCGGCCGAGTTGCATCCGTAGCGCCTTGGTCAACAGGCGCCTGGCGAAGGTGACCGCGAGAACGCCGGCGGCGCCCGCCGAGCGCAGCGCTTTGGCGCACGCGGTGAGGGTGGCGCCGGTGGTGAGCACGTCGTCGACCAGCATCACGCTGCGGGGGCGCCGCTGCCGTGGCCTGCATCCTGGGTGGGTGACCGATTCGCTCGGCCCGGCGACGGCCGACCTGACGGCGGCCCCCCGCGCGGCGCCAGACAAGGCTCAAGGGGGGCGCCCAGGCGCTCCGCGAGGGCGGCGGCGAGCTCACCGGCGGGATCGAAGCCGCGGCGGCGCAACCGCGACGGCCGCCGGCACGGGGACGATCGCGCCGCTCAGGATGTGAGCCGGGGCGAGCCACTGGATCCGGTCCGCCATCAGGTCGGCGACCGGGAGCAGACGGCGGAACTTCAGCGCCGCGACCAGGTTGCCGGCAACCCCCTCGTGCGGCGCCGAGGACCAGACGCGGTCAAGACCCGGCGGGCCCTGGCCGAGCAGCGGGTCGGCGATCACAAGCCGGCGGCCACAGCGGTTGCAGGCGACCCGCTTGGGCCTGCACGATCGCCGGCAGGGCGTGCAGAGCGGCGGCCCGAGCCCGGCGGCGACGGCGTGGAGGATCTCCGTGCACCGATCCTGGCGGGTGACGGCGCACGCGTTGCGCGCGGTTCGTCAAGAAAAAGCAGTCAGAACTTCGTCGCCGTCGGCGCGCTCAGCCGCGGCGGCCGGCGATTGCGCCGACCAGCACCGAAC
>DATAIY010000111.1:0-5838 GCA_036262475.1 Solirubrobacterales bacterium | reverse complement strand
GCTCTCGGGCCGGGCAGAACACCCTGTCGGTGGGCGTGGTCCAGTAAACGCTTGGCATAGGAGCGGCGCCTGTCCGGCGCACGCGGTGAGTTCGGTTGCACCCAGCGAGGGAATCAAACTGGGCTGAATCCGCTCGAGCGTGGCCAGCGCCAATGCCCCAGCGCTCGATACCGCTCAACTACGTAGACCGCCGCCAGGTCTCCCCTCGGCGCCCGGGCCCTACCCCTTGAGCAGGTAGCCGGAGCCCTTCTTGGCGATCAGCTTCTCGGCCCGGGCTCTTGCGATCAGGCCGTGGGCCTGGCTAGGCGAGACGCCGATCTCGCTAGCCAGCTCAGAGGCGCGAGCGCCGGGCTTGGCCTTAATCGCCGCGAGCAGCTGCTCGCGGCGCTGGTCGCGGGGCGCCTGGGAGCGGCGGCGGCGTTTGCCGGCGGCCCTTTTGCGGCGGGGCTTCGGCCCCGCAGGCCAAGGGCGACCGCTCTCCCCCATGCTCTTCAGGGCCCGCTCTAGCTCGTGCCGCTGCACCCGGGCCGTTATCGCTCCTGCGAGTCCCCGAAGTGTTGAATGAAGATGTCCGAGCCCGGGAAGACCTCGGACTCGTGACCATCTTCCCAGCGTACGAGGTAGGGCGGCGCTCCATGGGCGCCGAGCACCTTCACGATCTCGCCGTCACGCTGCGACTCCCCTTGGTGGTGTCCTCGGACCACCAGGCGATCACCCGGACGTGCCCGCAAGGTTGATTCCTCAGCTGAAGCCATCACGTCTCCTTCCGTCTTTGGAGCTCAATCTTCGCAGTCTGGTGGCGGCGGGCAGTCGAGTGCTTGCGCCAAGCCCGCCCGGAACCCTGCCGGTCGCCGAGCTGCTGGGGGCGGTTGTGGCCGTAGCCAGTTCCGTAGTCAGCCCCAAGCGGAACGGGGAGGAAGTACCGATGGGGGGAAGCACCAATAGGGGGAGGATCAACTGGAAACTGGGCCAAGCCTCGGAGGCGTGTCGTTTACGGCTAGTCACCCGAACCCGGATGGGTGAACCGACCAAGGGAAGCGAGGGCAATTATGAGCTCAAGAAGCGGGCGTGGACCAGGCTGGCGCAAGATGACTTGGGCACGTCACATCACCACAACGCTTCCAGCGATTTGACCTCGCCCGGGAACCTGCGGGGAGTGGCCAGAATGGTCCTTAGCAGGGCCAAATCCAGCCTTTCCGGCGCCGTTCGTTCATTTGCTCCCGAGGCCCGGGTCGGTCGCATCGGTCGAGCGGCCAGCAGTGGCCGGGGAGACGCGTCCTCGGACAAGTCGCGCGGTGCGCGGCTAGCGATCAACGGCCATGTCGTCGGCGACTCGGACCCACGTTTCGCGCACCTCTACCGCAGCTACGGAGGCCCATAGGCGCGAAGCGCTCAGCGCCCCGCTTCCGGTTCCGGCGGCTCCAAGCAGGCCGCCGATCCGGAATGAAACTTTCGGCCAGCAATCTCAGACTTTTGCGCCGCCTGAAGAAAGTCCCGGTAGCGTTGCATCCGTGAGCAACACCAAATCAAGGTCATATAGGCGGGTCCGGGAAGCATTTGGCGATCGCATCGGTCGAGTGGTGGCCCGTGGCCGGGAAGACGCGTGGTCGGACAAGTCGCCCGGTGCACACGCATGGATCAATGGCCAGGTGGTCGGCGAACTGCACCCACGCTTGGCGCACGTCTACCGCAGCTACGACTAGGCGCGACAGTCGTCGACGCCGAATCGGCGGGCTCGTCGACCTCTCCTGCAGAAGGCGATGCCTCTAGACGAGGATCGATTCGCGATCGCCGGATCTCGTCCCGAGCGCGCACGCGAGCAGTGCGCGCTGGCGTGGGGTGAGCGTGCCGAGGCGCTTGTTCTCGCTGAGGGCGAGGCCGAGCAGGAACTTGCGGGCGCGGGTGCGACCCCAGCGGCGCTGGCTGGTCAGCAGCTCCGCCAGGGTCATGCTCTCGCTCTCCCAGGGGGTCTCCCTGATCACCTCCGCAACCTCGACGTCGCCTCGCGCGATCGCGCGCTTCAGCTCTGCCCTCGCAAGCCGCACGCGGTTGGCGCGGGCGAGCGCCTGCATGTGCTGGGGGACACGCACGGCGGCAGCGGTTGTCGAGGCAGGGGCAATCGAAGCAGCGTCCACTGGGAAAATCCTCTCTTCGGGTCTTTACTGGGGATCTCTGGTGCGCCCGGCCGGTGGGGCCACGGCTTGGGTGAGTCGAAGCTCTTCACCTCCCGCGTCACTCCCGGGAGGCGGTCCGCGAGGGGCAAGCTAGGCGGTTGGAATGGTGGGCGTCAACCCCGATTTAGGTACGACTCCGGGGGTCGTTCGCTAAGAGCACCATTTTCTCGGCCCAATCCGCCTTGTGCAGAATTGGACAAGGACGAATCTACTACCCCGCTCGGGGTAGTTTGGGGAATGCTCAACGATCCGCGGGTGGTAGCGAGGGACGAATCGGGCCAGGTATCGGTCGGGCTACCAGGTCACGGTAGGGTCGGCGGGAGGCGCCTGAGCCGTGCGGCGCATGCTGGCCCGACTGGCTTGGTCTCCTCCCGCCGCCTCATCGAACCGGGCGTGCGGTTCTCCCGCACCCGGCTCACCGACATCCTTCACCGGCGGCATTCGGCGTCATCTTCGCCACGGCCGGTTGGGTCGTGGCGCGACGATGGTTCCGTTGAGGTTGACCAGGCCCAGTTGATCGGGTGAGCGGTTGACCACAGTCCACCACCCGTAATCCCGGCTCCGTTTGTGGCGCTTGGCCACGAACAGGGCGAGACGCCCGAGCGCATAGTTCCTGATCTTGACGAGGTGGCGGGCCGAGTTTCCGTAGCGGAAATAGCTCGACCAGCCGCGCAGGAACCGGTTGAGGTTCCCCACGACCACCTCGGTTTCAACGAGCAGCCTGCGCCGGTGGGTTAATTCCCGTATCCGGTCGCGGGCGTGCTGCATCGCCCTGGCGGAGGGCCAGCGAGCCAGGAAACACAGGTGGCGCGAGCGAGCGGTGCGGCCGCGCACCCAACGGTGATGGAAGCCCAGGAAGTCAAAGCCCGGGCCGCCCTCACGCAGATGCACGATCCGCGTCTTGGCCTGCTTGGGCCGAAGCCCCAGGTCGGCCAGGATCACCCGTAGCGCCGCAAGGGCACGGCGGGCATCGCGCTCGCTGTCACAGAGCACCACCAGATCGTCGGCGTAGCGCACCATCGTGCCGCAACCCTCGTCTCCCCAGCGCCGGTCGAGCCGGTGCAGGTAGACGTTGGCCAGCAGCGGAGAGATGACTCCGCCCTGGGGCGTTCCGGCGTCGCTGCGCCTGACCGCTCCTTCGTGCAAGACCCCGGCGCCCAGCATCGCGCGCAGGAGCCGCAGGAGCTTGCGGTCGACGATCCTCTCCTCGACTGCCGCCATCAACCGATCGTGTGGGATCTCCTCAAAGCAAGAGGCGATGTCCGTCTCGACCACCCACCGCGCACCCCGCCAGGTCTCATCGAGGAGAACCTGGAGGGCATCGTGCGCCGCCTTCTTGGGCCGGAAGCCGAAGGAGCACGGCATGAAGTCAGCCTCGAAGATCGGCTCAATGACGATCTTCGCTGCCGCCTGCACGATGCGGTCGCCGACCGTGGGGATCGACAGCGGCCGACGCTCCTCCCCACCCGGCTTGGGAATGAATACCCGCCGGGCGGGCTGCGCCTTGTAGCTGTCGGTCTTGAGATCGGCTTCGAGCTGATCGAGCACGCGACTTACGCCGTAGTCCTCGACTTGCTCGATGGTGATCCGGTCGATACCGGCCGCGCCACGGTTGGCGCGCACCATCCCCCACGCCCGCTCCAAGACGTCCCTGCGGTGGACCTTGTCGTGGAGCGCGTGGAACCGTCGCCGGGAATCGGCCTTGGCCGCCCGGTAGAGCGTTCGTTGCAGTTCTCGGGTCTTGTCTTTCGCGGCGGCAATAGCCATATTGGGCACTCGCCGAACCTTTCCGTGCACGTGACGCGTGGATGAAGCAGCGGCCCTTCCCTCACCCCGGGTTCTGTTGTCCCGTGGGTTCGAGCGGTACTACGGCCGCCTCCGACGCCCACCCGGCTCGCTTGCCGTTTCCCGGTCTGCGGTTATCGGCGAGCGGCGCTCCGGCGCTGTTCCGCAGCCACCGGGCCGGGGAGGGCCTCCCCTGTTCCCATCGCCACCTTCCGAGCGTTCCACGCCCCCTGCGCCGGGGAGTTCTTCGGGGCTGCGATCCAGGCTCTTCGCCCCTTCCGTGGCCTTCACCGTGAACAACGCGGCTCGGCTCTCCCTCTCTCCCGCCTTGCGGCAGGCACACCAACGACGCGGCAGGCTTCGCTTGATGCTGCGGACCGCTCGGTCGCTCCCCCTTGCAGGGCTTTTGACGCCGGGCTTCGACCCGACCCGTTTCCAGGTCGAGCCGCCGGCCTGCTACCGGGCCTCCTGGCAGCTACCCGGACGGGACTCTCACCCGCGGGCGACGACGAGCTTATGTTGGATTATCTGGTCATTGATCTGCACCTCCAACTCAGGGCGCACTCGCTAGAAGTGGTGTAACTGGCACGTAGGGGCCGGGTCTCTGTGGGTCGAATCCCGGGCGGGTTGGGCTTCCATAAAGCTCCCATGCCGATGCACGCAGAAGCGACTCGCTGCCTGCGGCCCCGACTGCTCGTCGGTTGCGCTTGCCGCGAGAGCCGCTACCTCCTCCAGCTCAGGTCTTCCACACGATGCAGGGGGCGCGTCCGCTGATTGTCGGGTGGCCCGGGATCGGCTAGAGTCGGGGGCTCGACCCGGGCAGGGCAGAGCGAGCTCGGCTCAGGAAAGCACTGAAACCAGGGAGGGTCCATGTCTGTCCTGTATCGCTTCCGTGCGCGCTTGCTCCTGTGCGTCGCTGCTCTTGCCGCACTCGGAGCGCTCGCGTTCGCCCCGGCTGCCGGCGCCAACAACGTCGGAAACACCTATCTCGCGCTCGGCGACTCGCTCGCCTACGGCTACCACCAGGCCCAGTTCAACGAAGAGCTGAAAGCCAAAGGCTATGTTGAACCGGCTACGTTCAACGACGGCTACGTCAATGACTTCGGCGCGGCGCTGAAGTTATTCAATCCCAAACTGCAGATCATCAACGATGGCTGCCCGGGAGAGACCACCGAAACGATGATCAAAGGCTCCGGCGTATATGGGCCTAACTACTGCGCCGGCGGTCCGACCGGCGGTCCGTTCCCGAAGGCGTTCCTGCACCACCCATACGCCGGCACGCAGCTCGCCGACGCGCTGGCGGTCGCGGCAAACCCCGACGTCCGCACGATCACGCTCGACATCGGCGCAAACGACCTGAAGCAGTTCCTCGAACACACGTGTGGCTTCCCGGCAACGTTCACGTGCAGTCCAGGACAAATCGAAGCCGAGTTCGGGCACATCGCCACCAACGTCGGGGTCATCCTGGCGCAGCTGCGCGCGGTCGCACCGAAAGCGAAGATCGTGTTCGTCTCGCAGTACAACCCCTATCCGACGGTGCTGCAACCGGAAGGCACCGGAGACGCGACGACCGAAGCGCTCAACGGCGCGCTGAAGGGCGTGGCCACGACCTTCGGGGCGAGCTTCGCCAACACCACGAAGGCGATCAACTACTCGGGCACCCACGGCGGTCCGGAAGCGGGAGACATCCGGACGGTCTGCGCCTTCACGGCCATGTGTCCGGGCGGCAAATTCAACCCGTCGAGCCCGGAAGCCGACATTCACCCCACCAAGCTCGGCTACGCCGTGATGGCGGGCGTCGTCGGGGCCGCTTACCTGTCTCACTAACCGTCTAGGCAGGCGATTCGTTGACAGCCGCCGCGCTCCGCCAGCCAGGGTT
>DATAIY010000110.1:0-3839 GCA_036262475.1 Solirubrobacterales bacterium | reverse complement strand
GGCGCCCAGCCGATCTTGCTCGCCAGCCCGACCAGGATCAGCACGAACGCAACGAGTGTCGCCTCGGGCGGAAGCCCGTTTGCGTGCTGGGCAAGAGTCTGCCAGTCGAGCCGACCGAGGCCCGAACCGCCTGAACCGACTGCGACGTATAGCACCACGATCCCCAGCAGGGCGATGGTGAGACCGAGCGTGGTGAGCACGACGTACTTCCAGCCGGCCTCGAGCGCGCTGCGCTTGCCGCTGAAGGCGACCAGCAGGGCCGACGCGGCAGTGGTCGCCTCGATTAGCAGCCAGGCAAGGGCGAGATTGTCCGCGAGCGGCAGGGCGAGTAGCACCGCCCAGAAAACGTTGAAGGCGGCGTAGTACCAGGCGTGAGAGCGTCGCGCGGTAAACCAGCTGCGTCCCGCGTGGCGCAGGTAGAACGGCGACATCGCAGCGCTGGCAAAGCCAACGACGGCAACGATAGCCAGGAACACGCCGGAGGCCGCGTCGAGAACGTACCAGTCGCCCCTCGAGGCGACGTCCGGCGCCGCGGCGAGCGCCACCACGGCCAGCGCCAGGGCCAGCGCGGCGGTCAGGGTGGATGTGGCCAGGTTGAGGCGATCGGCGGCGGCAACCGTTGGCATCAGGGTCACGAGCAAGGCGGCGCCCAGCGGAACCGCCAGGACGGCGACGATCAGCGGAGCGGCGGCGTCAGTCACGAAGCACCCGCAAGAGGTCGGTGTCCCCTGAGCCGACCTCGCCATGAATCTTGTGGGTGAAGGCGGCGGCTACGGTGACGACGAGCACCAGATCGAAGAGCACGCCCAGCTCGATCACGAATGGCAAGCCTCCCGGAACCGAGATGGCCAGCAAGTAAATGCCGTTCTCCGCGACGAGGATTCCGAGCACCTGCAAGAGCGCCGGCCGGCGCATGACGACGATCGCGATGCCGAGACACAGCAGCGCCACAGCGCCATGTTCGGCAGCCCGATCGCCGAGCCCCAGCGGCGGGATCGAGACAGCCGCGATCAGCACAACGGCGGCTGCGAGGACCAACCGGGCCACAACCGTCGTGGCGGGAATGACCAGATACGGCTCCGGGGTGCGACGACGAGTGAAGGTCAAGAGCGCGGGCAGGGCAACGGCACGAACCAGGAGGATGATCGCGGCGACTAAGAAATCAGCCGGACGATCCCCTGCCAGCGAGAGTGCCGCTATGCCGAGCAGCATCGCCTGGGCGGAGACCAGCAACGTCGCGATGCCACGGCGGCGCACAAGCATCACGGCGAAGCCGAGGACAACGAGCGCTGTGATCGCGGCGGGGCTCACCACTCAGCTCACCAGCCAGCTGATCAATCCCAAGAGAGCAAGCAAGCAACCCCCGGCGAGCAGCGCCGGGGCCCGCAGAATCCGCATCTTGGCCTGAGCCGTCTCGGTAAACGCCAGGGCCGCGCAGATGAAGGCGATGCCGCCAGCGAGACAACCGAGGCGGGCGCCGAACCCACCCCAGTGGGGCAGATATAGCTCGGCGGCGAGGACCAGTACGATCCAGTGCCGAGCGGCAGCGCTCCATTGCAGTAGCGCCAAGTCGCGGCCGGCGTACTCGAGCAGCGGTCCCTCGTGGATCATCGTCAGCTCGAGGTGGGTGTCGGGGTTGTCGATCGGCTGGCGCCCGGTCTCGAAGAGGACGACGAGGCCGAAGGCAGCCGCGGCACACCAGTGCGCTGGCTGACTCCACACAGCGGAGCCGTTGGCGGCGGAGCTCATCGCGAGGAGGTCGGTGCTACCGACCGGCAGCACGGCAAGAACCAGCGCCAAGACCAGCAGCGCCTCGGCGAAGACCGACAGGGTCAAGTCGCGGCTTGATCCCATCAGCGCAAACCCCGACCCGGTGTCCCAGCTCGCCGCGGCCAGGGCGAAGCGAGCGAGGGCGAAGAGCCCGACCAGGACGATCGCGTCGTTGCCCAGCGGCCACTCGGGAGATAGACCGGCAATCGGCACCAAGACCAGGGCGAGGAGCATCGCGGCGGCGACGAGGCACGGTGCCAACCGGTAGACGAGGGTGGTCGGCTGAGGGTCGACTAGCGACTTCCCCCAGAGCCGGCGCAGCTCCCGATAGGGCTGTAGTGGAGAGGGGCCACGACGCCCCTGCAGGCGGGCCTTGAGAGCCTGGATCGTGCCGGGAAGCAGCGGCGCCAGGGCCAGCCCGCCGATCAGTTGGATCGCTCCGGCGAGCGCGTTCATCCGATCGCTCCTATTCGGACCAAAACGAGCAGGGCCAAGAGCAGCGCTAGCAGGTACGCGGCGTAGGCGCGAACGCTGCCGGACTGCAGGCGGCGGGCGATCAGGGCGCTCCGCAAGGCGCCGCGTTGAACCGGCCCATATAGCAGCGTGTCGAACAGGTGCGGGATCTCGCTGCGATAGCGGACAGACTGGAGCTGACCGTGCTCACGCACCGCCGCGATTTCCCGCCGGGGCCGCAAGCCCGCCTCCAAGACTAGACGCAGCGGCTTGGTGAAGCCGGCTGAGCTCCAGCCCAGCGACGGCTCAATCCGCTGACCGCAGGCCCAGGAAGGGACCGGGGCGCTCCGCCTTGAGCCGCGCAGGCGCCAGAGCAGCCCGGTGAGTGCGAGGAGTCCGAGCAGGAGCCACGGCGAGGGTAGTGAGCCGGTGCCGGGGATGGAGAGTCCGGGCTCGGTCGCCAGGCTCCGCGGTTGCGGGGCAAGCTCCATTAGTGAAGGGATCAGCAGGCCGGGCACGGCGCCAAGGGCGATGCAGCAGCCGGCCAGAAATACCGGGGCGGCCCTCATGCTGGGCGTCGCCTCGGCCGCCGCCTCCACCTCCGCCCGGCGCGGGGCGCCCAGCAGCACCAGCCCGACTACCTTGACGAAGCAGAACACAGCAAGTGCCGCGGTCGCGGCGAGCCCGGCCGCCGCAATGGCGCCGGCAACTCCGAGCCCAAGGGAGGGGCCGAGGGCAACGTGGATCAGCGCCTGGAGAGTGAGCCACTCTGAGGCGAAACCGTTGAGCGGGGGCACACCGGCGATCGCCATCGACCCGACCAGGAAGGCCCCGCCGGTCCAGGGCATGCGCCGCAGCAGGCCGCCGATCTGGTCCAGGTCGAGGGAGCCCACCGCGCGCTCGAACGCACCGGCCGCCAAGAACAACAGCGCCTTGAACACCGCGTGGTTAAGGATGTGAAGGAGAGCCGCTGCGAAGGCGATCGCAGCCCAGGTCGTATCGCCTTGAGATGCGAAGAGGATCGACGCGCCGAGACCCAGCGCGATAATCCCGACGTTCTCGATCGAGTGAAAAGCGAGTAGACGCTTCAGGTCGTGCTGCACCAGCGCATATAGCACGCCGCCGAGCGAGGACAGCAGTCCCAGACCTAAGATCACCAGGCCCGCCCACAAGGGCGGCGGGGCGGCCCATTCGAAGAGGACGCGGATCAACCCGTACAGGGCCATCTTGATCATCACCCCCGACATCAGGGCTGAGATGTGGCTCGGGGCAACGGGATGGGCGCGCGGCAGCCAGGAATGCAGGGGCATGAGCCCCGCCTTGGTGCCGAACCCGACGATCGCGGCAGCGATGATCAGCGCCTGCACCCCGGCACCGTGGGCGGCGAGCGCCGCGGGGTCACCCAGGGCTCCGTAGTGAGCCAGCGCAAGCACACAGATCCAGACCCCGACGCCGCCTAAGTGGGTGACAGCGAGGTAGACGTAGACAGCCCGACGGACCGCCGGGTCGCTGCGACGCACGAGGATCGCGGTGGCCGGCACCAGCGTCATCAGCTCCCAGCAGGCGAGAAACGAGGAGGGATCCCGCGCCACTACGACGCCAACGAGGGCGATCAG
>DATAIY010000109.1:0-3691 GCA_036262475.1 Solirubrobacterales bacterium | reverse complement strand
CCTGCGGGTGGGGCGATGCACCGCTACCCGGATCCCGACGCGACCCTGCTGCGCCGGCGCCTGGCCGAGCGCTACGAGACCGAGCCCGGTCGGGTCGCGGTCGGCAACGGCTCCTGCGAGATCCTGCTCGCCGCCGCCGAGGCGCTCTGCGAGCCTGGGGCCGAGATCCTCTACGCCTGGCCGGCCTTCTCGATGTACCCGTACCTGCCGGCGCTGACCGGCGCCCGCGAGATCCGCGTGCCACTGGCCGAGGGAGTCGTCCACGACCTCGAGGCGATGGCGGCGGAGGTGACCGCGGCGACCCAGCTGCTGCTGGTCTGCAACCCGAACAACCCGACCGCGACCCACCGGCCGGCAGCGCAGATCGCCGCCTTCTGCGAGAAAATCCCGCCCCACGTCACCGTCATCCTCGACGAGGCCTACATCGAGTTCCAGACCAACGACGACCCCGACGCGACCCTCGACCTGCTCGCCGATTTCCCCAACCTGGTCGTCCTGCGCACCTTCAGCAAGTGCTACGGCCTGGCCGGGCTGCGGGTCGGCTACGCGATCGGCTCCTCGACCTTCCGCGCCGCCGTCGACGCCGTGCGCCAGCCGTTCAGCGTCAACGCTCTCGCCCAGGCGGCCGGGGCGGAGGCGATCCTGCACTCCGACGACGTCCTCTTCCGGGTCGAGAGCACGATCGCCGAGCGCCTGCGAGTCGAGGAGGCCCTGGCCGAGATCGGCCTCGATACCGCGGAGACGCAGGCGAACTTCTCCTGGATCGACCTCGGCGCTGCAGACGAGGGTGAGGTGGTCGCCGGACTCGCCGCACGCGAAGTCGCCGTCCGCGCCGGCACCCCGCTCGGCGACCCCGGCCACATCCGCGTCACCTACGGCACTCCCGAGGAGAACGACCGCTTTCTCGCCGGCCTGTCGGAATTACTCGACTAATTCCACATCGCGTGCTACAACGTCACACAAGGTGATCAGCACTGCCACATCCGCGAACGGCTCCAGCGCCCTCGGCGCCGCCTTCGCCGCCGGCTTCTTCACCTATTGGCGATTTAGCTAGGCGTCCGGCCCGGCGGCATCTCGCCGCTTCGAGACTCCTTCGGCCCGGGCGCCGACCCTCGTTGGTGTACGCCGCTGCAGGCGTCGAGTTGGCAGCGAGCGACCAGAAAGTACGATTTCAGCGGTATGGAGAAAGGCGAAGGCAAAATGATCATCGGGATGCAGGAGGGCGCCAAACGAGATCGGGTGCGGGACCAGCGGATCGCGAAAGTGGTCGAGCTCGCCCCACCGGAAAGATTGCTGGAGGAACTGCCGCTGGGTCCCGACCGGGCCAAAGCCGTGGTCAAGGGACGCGAAGAAGTCGTCGACGTCCTCCACGGCAGGGACTCGCGGCTGCTGGTCGTGGTCGGGCCGTGCAGTGTCCACGACCCCAAAGCGGCCCTCGACTACGCGCGACGGCTCAGCGCCACGGCGAAGCAGCTGAACGACCGGCTGCTGATCGTGATGCGGGTCTACTTCGAGAAGCCCAGGACCACGACCGGCTGGAAGGGCCTGATCAACGATCCGCATCTGGACGGGTCGGGTGACGTCAACGCGGGGCTGAGGATCGCCCGCAAGCTTCTGCTCGAGGTCGTCGACCTGGGGTTGCCTGTCGGCTGTGAGTTCCTCGACCCGATCACGCCGCAGTACATTTCCGACACCGTCGCCTGGGGCGCGATCGGGGCGCGCACATCCGAGAGCCAGACCCATCGCCAGCTCGGCTCCGGCCTCTCGATGCCGGTCGGCTTCAAGAACCGGACCGACGGCAATATCCAGGTCGCCGTCGACGCGGTCCGCGCGGCCGCGGCCTCGCACGCCTTCGCCGGGATCGACGACGCCGGCGCGCCGGCGATCCTGCACACGACCGGCAACCCCGACTGCCACATCATCCTCCGTGGCGGCCACGGGATGCCGAACTATCACGTGCCCGAGGTCGAGGACGCGCTGGTCACTCTCGGCGTCGCCGGGCTGCCAGAGCGCCTGGTGATCGACGCTTCCCACGACAACAGCGGCAAGGACCCCGAAAAACAGTTCTTTGCGGCTGGCGAAATCGCCGACCAGATCGCCGACGGCAACAAGGCGATCGTCGGAATCATGCTGGAGTCCTTCCTCGTCAAGGGCCGCCAGGACCTGAGGCCGGGGGAGAAACTCGTCTATGGGCAGTCGATCACCGACCCCTGCCTCGATTGGGAGGACACGGTGTCGGCCCTGGATCGCCTTGCGTCGGCGATCGAGGCCCGGCGCAGTTGACGAAGGTCGCCGTTCTCGGGGTGGGCCTGATCGGAGGCTCGATCGGGCTCGCTGCGCAGCGGCGACTGGATGCCGAGGTGACCGGGTTCGACCCAGACCCGGTCACCCTCGAGCGGGCCGTGGAGTCGGGGGCGATCAGCGCGGGAGTCGGTTCCGTCGCTGAGGCCTGCGAGGGGGCCGAGGTGGTCTTCTGCGCCGCTCCGGTCGCCGGCCTTCCGGAGTTGGCGGGCGCCGCCCTTGAAGCTTGTGGTCCCGAGACGGTCCTGACCGACGTCGGCTCGACCAAGCGCGGGATCGTCGCCGCGCTCGGCGCCGACGAGCGCTTCATCGGCGGCCATCCGCTCGCCGGCGCCGAGACCGCCGGCGTCGCCAATGCCCGCGCCGACCTCTTCGAGGGCGCCCGCTGGTACCTGACCCCCACCGATCGCTCCAGCGGCCTCCTCTACGACCGCCTGCAGCGGACCCTCGCCGGTCTCGGCGCCCGCCCCCAGGCGATCGATCCCGACGCCCACGACCGCCTGATGGCGACCGTCAGCCACCTGCCCCACGTCCTCGCCAACGCGCTGGCCGCAGAGGCTGCCTCCACCCTCAGCCAGGACACCGAAAGGATGCCCGAGGTCGGGCCCAGCTTCCGCGACGCGACCCGCGTTGCCGGCTCCAACCCAGCGATCTGGACCGACATTTTTGCCAGCAACAGCGACGCCGTCGCCGACTCGGTCGAGTCGCTCGCCCGCCGCCTCGGTGAGGCCGCCGCGTTGATCCGCGGCGGCGACCGCGACGCCGTCGGCGCCTGGCAGGCGGCGGCCGGCGAGGACCGGCGGCGGCTGCTCGACGACGAGCTGAAGGCGGGGCCACTGCTCGAGCTGCGGATCGTCGTAGCCAACAGCCCGGGCACGATCGCCGAGCTGGCGCTGGCCCTCGGTGAGGCCGGTGTCAACATCGAGGACATGGCGCTCTACCCGGCCCCTGACATGACCTCCGGCGCGGTCTCGCTCTGGGTCGCCGGCGCCGAGGAGGCCCGGCGCGCGGGGGAGCTGGTCCGCGGCCTTGGCCACTCGGTCACCGTGCTCGGCGTCGGGGAGTAGCGCCGCGCGGATGACCCGCTTCGACCCCACCGGCCCGCTGCGCGGCAGCCTGCGCCCGCCTTCGGACAAGTCGATTTCCCACCGGGCGGCATTGATCGCCGCGATGGGGGAGGGGGAGACGACGATCGAGGGCTATCTCGACGCGGCCGACACCCGCTCGACCCTGGCCGCGGTGCAAGCGCTCGGGGCGCGCGTCGAGGGAGTCGGCGCGGCCGGGATGGAGTCGGCGATCCGGGTCGGCGGAGTCGGCCTGCGCGGCGCCCGTTCCGCCCAGATCGACGTCGGCAACGCCGGCACCCTGCTGCGGCTGCTGCCCGGCTGGC
>DATAIY010000108.1:0-5210 GCA_036262475.1 Solirubrobacterales bacterium | reverse complement strand
TTGTTGAGCTGTTCGAGCAGGAGCTGCAGATAGTCGTAGCGGACCTTGGTCGCGCTCGGTTTACCAGTGAGGACCGGCGTCAGGCTCGGCGGGGCGGTGCGCCACAGCGCCACCTCCTGCAGGCCGACCAGGTCGGGCTTTTGGGCGAGGATCTCCTGGGCTAGGCCTTTGGCCCGGGTCGGGAAGTTATTGGCGGTGACTTCGCGCAGGATCTGACCGTTTGCGGCGACGAAGGCTTCGAGACTGGGGGCGCCGATCGCCGGCGCCAGGTTGGCGCCGAGGTAGAGGTTGCGGGTCATCACGTTGGCGACCTTGCCCGCCCCCTGACCTTGTTCGTCGTTCGGCTTCGCGGCGGCTGCGCCCGGCAACAGCAGGGCGAGAACGAACGCCGCGGCGATCACCAGCGTCGAAAGCCGGCGGGTCAGTGCGTGACTCAAGAGTTCCTCCTCTTCCGCGATCCCGTTCCCGCGGGATCGATTTGGTTGAGGCGCCTCCGACCGGTAACCACTTTCCCCTGGCCATTCGGTCTCCCCACTGCACCAACCACTATAGGCGGTCCCGGGCGGCCCAGCTTGAGATCCTTGGGGAAGGGCTCCACGGACTCGCGTTCCTCATAGAGTTCGTCGGTGAATACGGCGGCGGCCTCAAGCTCCCGGAGGAGCGGCAGCGGCGGCTGGAAGCTGTTCCGGGCTGGCTGTGGAACGTACGGGCGCTCTCATAGGATCACCGGCGGCCCGTCTCTCGGCGCTCGCTAGGAGGGTGGGCTTCCCTTCCGCTTACGGCGTCGGGCTTGGCGTTCGTCGCCCTGGCTTCCGGGCTTCTAGTCGCAGCGGTGGCAGCGTCTGCGGCGCTACGCGAACCCTCAGCGCCTCAATCTTGCTACCGATTCAGCGCCTGCTACCGGTCTCCCTGCTACCGGTCTGCTACCGATTTTGTCTGGGGGTGCCCTAAATCGAGGGTCTGGCGCTCCCGCCTCCGTGCGTCGGAGAACCACTCTAGCCGCTCTGCAAAGCCAAAATGTCCCAACCTGTCCCTACTTGACCCGGAGACCTGCGCGATGGGCGTTACTGGGCTCGAACCAGTGACCTCTACCTTGTCGAGGTAGCGCTCTCCCAACTGAGCTAAACGCCCGGGAAGCGTGAATCTAGCAGCGAGAAAGCGGATACGGGCGCCGGGCGCCGAATAGCTCAGGGTCACCGTGGTGACGGTCGATGCAGATGGTGCAACTTTTCTGCCCCACGGGTGTTTATAGGTACGTCGCCCGAGTTGCGACAGCTAGAACTTCAAAGCTCGAGGACCGACGAGCCAGCGACTTCAAACTCTCTGGTGGCACGTCCTTCGGAAACCAGGGGCCCCTTCACTGGGGCCCTTTTCCGTTCCCCGGCAGGACTCAGACGTGGTCGCTGGGCAGGTGCCAGCGGCGTGGGGAGATCAGTTCGCCGCCGGCCGCTGGGCCCCAGGATCCCGGCTCATAGACGTGGACCGGGGGCGGTTGCTCCAGAACCGGCGCCGAGATCTCCCAGAGGCGCTCGATCGCGTCGGAGCTGGTGAACAAAGTGCGGTCGCCGAGCATGACGTCGTGGATCAGGCGCTCGTAGGCGTCAAGTGCATGCTCGGTGCCGCCGAAGGTGTCGGCGTAGCTGAACTGCATGTGGGCCTCTCCCAGCCGGATCGTCGGGCCCGGGACCTTGGCGAGGAAGGAGGCAGAGATGCTGCCGGGATCGCCGAGCTCGAAGCTGAGGTGGTCGTGGCCAAAGGACTCGGCGATCTGGTCGCAGTCGAGAGCGAACATCCGGCGCGGCGGCTGCTTGAAGGCGATTGTCAGCAAGTGTTTACTCTCGGCGAGCCGCTTGCCGGACCGTAGGTAGAACGGCACCCCCTCCCAGCGCCAGTTGTCGACGAACGTCTTGACGGCGACGAAGGTCTCGGTGTCGGAGTCGGCGGCGACGCCGTCCTCCTCGCGGTAGCCGGCGTACTGGCCGCGGACGACGTCTCCCGGCCCCAGCAGCGACATCGAGTCGAAGACCTTCTCGCGCTCGAGGCCGAGCGCTTTGGGCTCCAGCGAGGTCGGCGGCTCCATCGCGACGAAGCCGAGCACCTGGAACAGATGCGTGACGACCATGTCACGGAAAGCCCCCGTCTCCTCGTAGAAGCTTCCCCGCATCTCGATCGAGAGCGTCTCGGGAATGTCGATCTGGACGTGGTCGATGTGGTTGCGGTTCCAGACCGGCTCGAACATGCCGTTGGCGAATCGCAGCGCAAGGAGATTCTGGACCGCCTCGCGGCCGAGGTAGTGGTCGATGCGGAAGATGCGGCTCTCGTCGAACACCGAGTGCAACTGGGCGTTGAGCTTGCGCGCCGAGGCGAGGTCGGTTCCGAACGGCTTCTCCGTCAGCACTCGCGCCCCATTGCCCAGCCCGAGCCACCCGATCTGCTCGACCGTCGTGGCGGCAGCCCCCGGCGGCAAGGACAGATAGTAGAGGAGATCCGGTTCGCCGCCGAGTTCCTTTCGGGCCGAGGAGACGGCGTCGCCGAGCGCGTCGAACCCGTCTCCAACCGCGGCGAAGCACAGGGAGTCGGCAAATCGCTTCCACGCCTCCGCATCGACGGTCTTGCGGCCGGAGCCCTGGACCGATTCCCGTGCCAGCTCCCGGAACTCCTCGACCTCGATCGCTTTCCGCGCGGCGCCGATGATCCGGAACCGCCCTGGCATCAGACCGACCTGAGCGAGGTGGAATATCCCCGGCAGCAGCTTGCGCTTCGCCAGGTCCCCGGTCGCCCCAAAGAGCACGATCACCTGATCCGCGGGGACCTGGGCGGACGCCTCGGTGGCGCTTGCAGTTGCGGTGGCGACGCTCACGCCACCAGGCTGACAGATGGAGATCGCTGGCCAGCCTCTCGACCGGGACCTATGCTGGCAGTGACCCGATGGCGCCCGGTGAGACAGACGGTGGAGTCCCATATGACCCGCTGACCCTGGACTTGGTCGAGCGCCGCTTTTGGTGCGATATCTGGCGGTCGGTTCCGACCGCCGTGGCCGTCGAGCACGACATCGAGCTGCGGGATTTCGGGCCGCTGCAGGCGACGGTGGTAGGCGACCTCCCCCAGGTGGGAATGCTGAATCTGATCCTGGGTGCGACCGAGCCGGGCGCGGTCGCCGAAGGTCACCTCTCCGCCGCGATCGAGTGGGTGGACTCTCGCGGCATCTCCCCCTACGTCCCGGTCACGCCCGGCCTCGCCGACACGAGCGCCGCCGAAGCCCGGCTGGCCGGGAGCGGCTTCTCCGCCGGGTACTCCTGGCTGAAATTCGTCCGCGACGCCCACCCGCCACGCTTCGCCCTTCCTGCGGAAGTCGAGGTGGTCGAGCTGACCGACGGCGAGCGGGAGCCGTTCGGGATGCTCGCGGCTACCGGATTCGGGATGCCGGCCTGGGCGTCGACCTTCTTCGCCCGCCTGCCCGGCAGCGATGGCTGGCGCTGCTACGTCGCTCGCGTCGATGGTGAGGCCCAGGCGTGTGGGGCGATGCTGATCCACGAGGGGGTGGCCGAGTTCGGGGTGAGCGCGACGCTCGAGTCCGCCCGTCGCCGCGGCTGCCAGCTGGCGCTGCTGCACCGCCGCATCCTCGACGCCGCCGCGGGCGGTTGCCACACGCTCTTCGTCGAGACTGGTGAGCGCGCCGAGGGCGGGCTCGCCGGCAGCTTCCGAAACATCCTCCGCGCCGGCTTCGAGGAGGCCTATCTCTGTCCGAACTGGCAGCGAACGCAGCGCTGAAGCTGTCGGAAGCGCCGGCGAGCGGCTAGCGCGAGGTCGGAATGCGCGTGACACCGGACCAGGCCATCGCCGCCGCTTCACGCGTTCCCCGGCCCTGCCAGTAGGTGACCTGCCCGAGGTTGACGAAGACGGGATTGCCCGAGCGCTGGTGTGTCAGCGCCACCGGATGGCCGCCGTTCTCGTTGAACGCAGACTGAACCTCTGCCTCATCCCCGAACCATCACCTGGTCCCGGCCGACGAAATGAATGATGGTCGGAATCCCGCAGCAACCCTGTCGCTTGAGGAACCCCGCTGTCAACCCCCTAAAGGGGTGCAAAGCGCCGTTCCCGGGCCGCCGATGATTTCGCCACCTGGGATCTCGAGTGACCCTTCGGGGGTTCGATGCCACCGAAGCGAAAGCAACTGGCGGATACCGCGTCCTATGCGAACCTTCAGTGATTTCCCGCACCGGGATCAGGTGGTTACAGCGGAAGCGGAACTGACCCCGTCTCGCGAGGATGCTCTTCCACTCGCTGAATAGACATGCGCAAGTCACTCAAACGACAGGTCTCCTTGCTCGCTGGTGCCTTGGCGGCAGCAGCACTGATTTTCCCCCTCGCAGCCTCGGCCGACCTCGCCAGCGAGGTCGGGCAGGGGCAACGCCTCGCCGAATCGATCCACTCTGGGCAGGAACAATGCTCGGGTCTATCGGTCGATGATTTCGAGTTGATCGGCGAGTATGCGATGGGCCGCTACCTGGGCGACGCCGCAGCGCACGGGGCGATGAACCGACGGATGGAATCGATCATTGGGCATACTGGGGAGCGGCGCATGCACATAGCGCTGGGTTACCGCTACAGCGGCTGCGGGGGTGGCCCCGCTTCGAGTTGGATGGGTCTGATGGCCGGGATGATGTTCGGTCGCTACGGGGCCGGTGCTGGGGGCTCAGGCCCCGGCATGATGGGCGGCCATCCTGGCCGCGATCGGGGTGGCTACCCCAACAGGATGATGGGCGGCGGCCCGGGCAGCGACAACGACATGGGAGTCCTGGGCGGGGTCCTCATAGCCCTCGCAGCGGCTGCACTGGGTGGCGGACTTGTGGCGCTGGTACTGCAACGTCGACGTCGCCCTCACCAGGTGGCGGCACCCTGACAGCCAGTTGGTAGTTGGTCTGCTCGGCACGTCGGAGTTGGACCTCCGGTGCCAGGGGGTCGGGCGTTCCACCGCCGCGGCCCCATTCTGTTTTGCGGCTCGCTCCCAGGCCCTAAGCGGCGACCGGTCAAGGTTTCGGCGCGAGTCGGTGGGCGCTCGGCAGCGGGGCGGGCCGTAGTGGGAGATCGCTTGGCCCGGCCCCATCTCCTCTCGCTCGCCCGGGCGATGTGGCGGCCGATAGGCAGTATCCGCATCGCGCAGGCTCCGAGCCCCAAACGGTAAGGCGCCTACCGGAATCGAACCGGTG
>DATAIY010000107.1:0-3868 GCA_036262475.1 Solirubrobacterales bacterium | reverse complement strand
GTTCTGGCGCGCACCGGCCCCGGGCGCGGCGCCCTTCGTCGAGGTCGGTGGACGCGTCGCCGCCGGTGAGACGGTGGCGATCGTCGAGGTGATGAAGCTGATGAACCACGTCGCCTCCCCGGTCGACGGGGTGGTGGCTGCGATCCTCGTCGAGAACGGCACGGCGGTCGAGTTCGGGCAGCCGATCGTCGTCGTCGACCACGAGGGATGAGCGCTCCGGCATGGGACGGCTGCGGCGGGTGCTCATCGCCAACCGGGGAGAGATCGCGGTCCGGATCATCCGCGCCTGCTTCGACGAGGGGCTCGAAGCGGTGCTAGCCGTCTCGGACGCCGACCGTGGCAGCCTCGGCGCCCAGCTCGCCGATCGCGTCGTCTGCATCGGCCCGGCCAGCGCCGCCGAGAGCTACCTGGACATCGACCGGGTGGTGGTCGCCGCCAAGGTAAGCGGCTGCGACGCCCTGCACCCCGGCTACGGCTTCGTCTCCGAGCGGCCCGAACTCTCGGCCGCCTGCGCCGAGGAGGGGATCGCCTTCGTCGGCCCCTCCGAGGAGGCGATGCGCCGCAGCGGCGACAAGGCGACGGCGCGAGCGCTGGCGCGGGAGCTCGGGGTCCCCGTCAACGAGGGCTCCGACGTCGTCACCAGCGAGGAGGAGGCGCGCGAGGCCGCCGACCGGATCGGGTACCCGATCCTGCTCAAGGCCGCGGGCGGCGGCGGCGGCCGCGGTATGCGAAGGGTCGAGACCGACGCCGAGCTGGCGGGCGCCTGGGCCCAGGCCTCGGGCGAGGCGCAGCAGGCCTTTGGCGACGGGCGCATCTTCGTCGAGCGCTACGTCCGCCATGCCCGCCACGTCGAGGTCCAGGTCCTCAGCGACTCCATCGGCAACGTTGTCCACGTCGGCCACCGCGACTGCACCCTGCAGCGCCGCTACCAGAAGCTGATCGAGGAGGCGCCCGCCTACGGGCTGCCGGAGAGCCTCGACAGTGAGATCAAAGAGGCCTCGCGGACGCTGATCGGCGCCCTCGAATACGACGGCGCCGCCACCTGCGAGTTCCTCGTCGACCCCGACCGCGGCACCGCCGGCTTCCTCGAGATCAACGCCCGCCTCCAGGTCGAGCACCCGGTCTCGGAGATGGTGACCGGGGTCGACATCGTCCGCGAGCAGCTGCGCATCGCCGGCGGCGAGGGCCTCTCGGTCTCCCAGGACGAAATCGAGATCAAGGGCCACGCGGTCGAGGTTCGGATCAACGCCGAGTCCCCCCAGCGCGACTTCGCCCCCTCGCCGGGGCACCTGGAGCAGTGGGTAGAGCCGGTCGGCACCGACGTCCGCGTCGACACCGCCTGCTTCCCGGGCTGGACGATCCCGCCCCACTACGACTCGCTGCTGGCGAAGCTGATCGTCGGCGGCCCCGACCGCGAGATGGCGCTGGAGCGCACGCGCCGGGCGCTCCGCCACCTGCATGTCGGCGGGGTCGAGACGACCGCTGGCTTCGCGCTCGACCTGCTTGAGCACCCCGACGTCGTCGGGGGCAATGTCCACACCCGCTGGGTCGAGGAGGAGTTCCTCGCCGGCTGGGCAAAGAAGACGGAGGAGGCGGCCTGATGGCCCGGATCGAGATCGTCGACCAGTCGCTGCGCGACGGCCAGCAGAGCTACTGGGGGATGCGGATGAGGGCCGGGCAGATCCTGCCGGTGGCCGACGCGATCGACGGCGCCGGCTACCGCGTCGTCGACCTCACCGGCAGTTCGATCTTCGAGGTGATGGTGCGCTTCCGCCAGGAGAATCCCTGGAAGGGGCTCGACGCAATCCGCGCCGCCCTGCCGCGCTCGACCCTGCGCGCCGGCACCAGGACCAACGGCATCGTCGGGATGAACGTGACCCCGGACTCGATCGTCGAGCTCTGGATCCGCACCCTCACCAAGCACGGGATCGAAAGCCTGTGGATCTTCGACTGCCTGCACGACGCCGAGAACATGATCCGCGTCGCGAAGATCGCCCGCGACGCCGGGGTCGCGCCCTCGCCCCAGGTCAACTTCTCCGAGTCCCCGGTCCACACCGACGAGTACTACGCCGACTTGATCTCGCGAATGATCGCCGGCGGCGCCGCCGAGACGATCCTGCTCGGCGACGAGGCCGGGGTGCTCGGCCCCGAGCGGGCCCGCCGCTGGATCCGGCTGATGCGCGAGCACGCCGGCGAGGTGCCGCTCGAGCTGCACTTCCACAACCGCACCGCAATGGCCAACCTCAACCACATCATCGGGGTCGAAGAGGGGGTCAACATCGTCCACTCGGCGGTCTCGACCCTGGCCAACGGGGTCTCGATGCCCTCGACCGAGGTCACGGTCGACAACATGCGGCGCCTCGGGCACGAGGTGGCGATTGACGACAGCCGGCTGGGGGAGGTGGCCCAGCACTTCGGCGCCCTCGCCGACGACGAGGGCTTCGCCCACGGCGCCCCGGTCGAGTACTCGGTCGCCGCGATCCAGCAGCAGTTCCCCGGCGGGATGATGGGCACGCTGCGCGAACAGCTCAAACAGGTGGGGATGCAGGACCGCCTGCCGGCTGTGCTCGAGGAGGCGATCCGGGTCCGCTCGGAGATGGGCTGGCCGATCATGGCGACCCCGTTCTCGCAGCTGGTCGGCATCCAGGCGCTGCTCAACGTGGTCCAGGGGGAGCGCTACGCGACGATCCCGGACGAGAACCTGATGTACATCGCCGGCTGGTACGGCACGCCCCCGGGCGAGGTCGCCCCCGAGCTGCTCGAACGGGCCGCGACGACCGAGCGAGGGCGGCAGATGCTGGAGGCGGGACATGCGCCGCAGCCGACGCTGAAGGAGATCCGCCACGAGTACGGCGAGAACCTCTCCGACGAGGAGCTGCTGCTGCGCTACCTGATCCCCGGCGAGGACGTCGAAATCATGTACAAGGCTGACCAGCCGATCGAGCCGATCCTGCCGCTCGGCGGTCCGGAGGGGTTGCCCTGGCTGCGGGACCTGCTGGCGGCATCGGAGGCGCGAGGGGTCAGCGCGACGCGTGGCGGCGTCAGCGTCACCCTGCGGCGCTGATCGGAGCGATCATGGAGCTTGCCCACGAGTTCACCTTCAACGCCCGCCTGGCGCCGGCGGTCGCGATCGGCGACGGGCCATACGGGACCCGGCGGATCCGCGAGGTGAGCGGCGGCGAGGTGAGCGGCGAGCGGATCAGCGGCACGCTTGGCACCGGCGGCTCGGACTGGGTCCTGGTCGGGCCTGACGGCTGGGGCCGGCTCGACGTGCGGCTGACGCTCAACACCGACGACGGCGCCGCGATCTACGTCCAGTATTTCGGCGTGATCGAGTACAACGACGCCGCCCATGCCGCCAACGCCGGCGAGCGCTCGAGCGAGTACGGAGACCACTACTTCCGCACCGCGCCGCGCCTGGAGACCGGCGACCAGCGCTACGCGTGGGTCAACCAGACCGTTTTCGTCGGCGAGGGGCGGCTCCATCCTGGCCCCGTCGTCGAATACCGCGTTGACCGCGTGCTCTGACCCCGCTCCGCGGCGCCCTTGGTGATTCTCCAAGCAGTCCGCGCCAAGCTGACCCGCCTGCCCAGTGGCGCTCATACGCTAGCCCTCAAGTCCGGCTTGCAACCCGAGGAGGAGAGTCGATGAAGCAACACGCCCGCAGCATCGCGGCGAGATCGAAATGGCCATTCCTGGCCATGTTCGCGATCGCCGCGTGCGCTCTGGTGTTCGCTGCCTGTGGAGGCAGCAGCAGTTCGTCCAGTAGCTCGGAAGAAACGACTTCGAGCGGCGGCGAAACCGCCAAGGGCGAACCGATCGTCACGTGGACCTACACCGACGTGAACACGGAAGGCCCGCAGTACAA
>DATAIY010000106.1:0-5333 GCA_036262475.1 Solirubrobacterales bacterium | reverse complement strand
GACCGGCAACGACACCCGCCCGAACCGCGTCCTCAACCCCCTGCGCCAGGCCGAGCGGTTCGACCCCGACGGCGACTACGTGCGCCGCTACCTGCCGGAGCTGGAGTCGGTGCCGGGCAAGGCCGTCCACCGCCCCTGGCTGATTGACGGCTTCGCCCGCCTCGACTACCCGGTCCCGATCGTCGACCACGACGAGGCCGCTGCCGCGTTCAGGGCGCGCCGCGACGGCTGAGCTCGCGGTTTGTTTGCAATCCGAGACAAGAGGCGAACTCGGCGTAGGATCGCGCGATGGGAAGGCTTGCGGTGATCCTTGGCAGCAACGCGCTCGGGCCTGGCGGCGGGGAGATCGCCGCGGCGGCGGCGGAGCACGGGGCGGCGATCGTGCAGCGCCACGGCGGCGATCCCTACGTCCTCCCCCACCGGATCGACCACGCCGCGAACCTGCGGCCGCTGCTCGAGCAGGGCTGCGACCGGGTGCTGGCGATCGGCTCGGTCGGCTCGCTCAGCCCCGACCTGGGCGTCGGCAGCCTCGTCTGCCCCGACGACTTCATCGCCCTCCACCTTGGCCTCTCGGTCTTCGATGACCAGCGTGCCCACACGGCGCCGGGGTTCGACGCCCGCTGGCGCGGCGAAGTGATCTCCGCCTGGACGGCGGGAGGCCAGTCCCCGCGCGACGGCGGCGTCTATTGGCAAACGATCGGGCCCCGCTTCGAGACCCCCGCCGAGATCAGGATGATGGCTTCCCACGCTGACGTGGTCGGGATGACGATCGCCTCCGAGTGCGTCGTCGCCGGCGAGCTCGAACTCGACTACGCGGCGCTCTGTGTCGTCGACAACCTCGCCAACGGCCTCGGCCTCGGCACCGGCACGCTTAGCGTCACCGAGCTCGAAGCCGACCGCATCGCCAACGCCACCCGCCTGCGCGACGGCCTCGCCGCGGTCCTGCCGCGCCTGGGGGCGGTGGGTCGATGAGCACGAACCGCGCTTCTGCTGCGGGATGGGCAACAAATGCGCCAAGCCAAGAGGGATGCCCGTGGGCCTAGCGGTCACCAATGCCCTGCTCGACGACCGCCAGATCGGGCTGCGCTGCGAGGAGGGGCGAATTGCCGCGATCGGCCCGGGTGTCATGCCCGCCGTTGGCGACGAGGAGATCGACGCCGGCGGCGGTCCGCTGGTCGCGCCGCTCGTCAACGGCCACACCCACGCGGCGATGACCCTCTTCCGCGGCTCCGGCGGCGACCTGGCGCTGATGCCGTGGCTGGAAGAGCTGATCTGGCCGATCGAGGCAAAGCTCGACGTCGAGGACGTCTACTGGGGCGCCAGGCTCGCCTGCGCCGAGATGATCCGCACCGGGACGACCCGGTTCTGGGACATGTATTGGCTGCCGGAGGCGACGGCGCGGGCGGTCGCCGACGCCGGGATCCGGGCCACAGTCGCCGCCCCGCTCTTCGACCACGACGGCGACACCGAGCGGATGCGGCGCTCGGCGCTGGACAGCCTCGAGTCGCTGTCGAAGCTTGACCCGCGGATCTCCCTCGCCCTCGCCCCGCACGCGATCTACACCGTCAGCGAAGCCTCCCTGCGCTGGATCGCGGAGCTCGGCTCCGAGCGAGGCGTCCCGATCCAGATCCACCTCTCCGAGACTGCGCAGGAGGTCGAAGACTGCATCGCCGCCCACGAGATGCGCCCGGCCACCTACCTCGACAGCCTCGGGATGCTGACCGAGCGCACCCTGCTCGCCCATGGGGTCTGGCTCGACCGGGAGGAGCTGGCGCTCGTGGCCGAGCGCGGCGCCACGGTGGTCACCAACCCGGTCGCCAACATGAAGTTCGCCGTCGGCGGGGTCTTCCCTCACCCCGTGGCGCGGGCGTCCGGGGTCGCGGTCGGGCTCGGCACCGACGGCGCCGGCTCCAACGACTCGCTCGATCTGCTTTCAGACCTGAAGACGTTCGCACTGGCGCAGAAGCACGCCGCCGCCGATCCGACCGCGATCGACGCCGCCGAGGCCTGGGCGGTCGCAACCGGTGCCCGGGCGCCGCTGCTCGGCGCCGGCGGTGAGACCCTCGCCGGCGCCCCGGCCGACTTCCTGCTGCTGGCCCCGAGCTCGGCGGAGCTCGGCATCGGCGACCTCACCGCCGGCCTCGTCTATGCCGCTTCCGGCTCGATCGTCGACACCACCGTCGTCGCCGGCCGGGTGCTGATGCGCGGCGGCGAGTTGCCCGAATTGGAGGAGATCGTCGCGCGGACGGCCGAGAGGGCGCGCCGCCTCGGCCTCTGACTTATACCCCCTGGGGGTATTTGATACGGTCTTCGCATGGTCGGATACCGGGCGGACAAAGACAGGCTGTTGAAGCGCCTCTCGCGGATCGAGGGTCAGGTGCGCGGGGTCTCGCGGATGGTCGAGGAGGAGCGTTACTGCATCGACGTCCTGACTCAGATCGGCGCGATCGAGGCGGCGCTGGACAAGGTCGCGCTCGGCCTGATCGACGATCACACCCGCCACTGCGTGGTCGAGGCCGAGGGGGGCGAGCGAGTTGAGAAGGTCGACGAGCTGATGGCCGCGCTCGGTCGCTTCGTGGCGCGATGAGCGCCGCCCTCGAGAAGATCGGCGAGGGCTTTGAACAGTCCTTCCTGATGGCCTACGAGGTCTGGTGGGCGCTGGTGCTGGGCTTCGCGATCTCCGCCGTCGTCCAGGCCTGGGTCCCCCGCGAGCGGATCGAAGGCGCCCTCTCCGGCGGCGGCCTGGTCCCGATCGCGAAGGCGACCGGGCTCGGCGCCGCCTCTTCCTCCTGCTCCTACGCGGCGATCGCGATCGCCAAGTCGCTGTTCCAGAAGGGCGCGTCGGCGGTGACCGCGCTCGCCTTCCAGTTCGCCTCGACCAACCTGGTCTGGGAGCTCGGGCTGGTGCTCTGGGTGCTGATCGGCTGGCAGTTCACCCTCGCCGAGTACGTCGGCGGGCTGCTCATGATCGCGCTGATGGCGGTGCTGCTGCGCCGCTTCGTCTCGCCGCGCCTGGAGGAGCAGGCGCGGGTCCACGCCAAGGAGGCGCAGGCGGGCCACCAGCACCACACCGAGGCGGCGGAGGAGATGGGCTGGCGGGCGCGCCTGGGCTCAGCTGAGGCCTGGACCGACGTCGCCGGCAACTTCCGCGGCGACTGGCAGATGCTGTGGAAGGAGATCGGGATCGGCTTCCTGCTCGCCGGCTTCATCGGTCTGCTCGGCAACGACTTCTTCAACGTCCTCTTCATCACCGACGCGCCGCCCCTTGTGCAGACGATCGAGAACGTGCTGGTCGGGCCGGTGATCGCGATCCTCAGCTTCGTCTGCTCGGTCGGCAACGTGCCCCTGGCAGCGGTGCTTTGGTCGGGTGGGATCAGCTTCGCCGGGGTGATCGCCTTCATCTTCGCCGACCTCATCGTGATCCCGATCGTGCTCGCCTACCGCAAGTACTACGGCACCGCCTTCGCGCTGCGGATCACCGCCCTGATGTTCGTCACGATCGTGATCGCGGCGCTGATCGTCGACGGTCTGTTCGGCCTCGCCGGCCTGATCCCGACCGGCGCCCGGCCCACCCGCAACGACATCTTCGGCTCAGTTGAAGTCGACTACAAGCTCTTCCTCAACCTCTTCGGCACCGCGATCTTCATCGCCCTTTTTTGGCTGGCCCGGGGCATGGGTCACTCTCACCACTGCGCGGACTAAGTCCGGGTTCGCCGGGGCATCGGCTCGGTCTCAGTGCACACGAGAGAGGCCACTACCGACATGCAGTCCCAATCCGGAGCCTCCTCGGTCAGCTATGAGGGCGCGACGAAGCGCTATGGAAGCTCCGGCGCGCTCGCCGTCGACGACCTGACGCTGGAGGTTCCCGCGGGGGAGATCTGCGTCCTTGTCGGCCCCTCGGGGGTGCGGCAAGACGAGGGCGATGCGGATGGTCAACCGCACCGTCGAGATGACCGAGGGCGACATCCTCGTCGGCGGCGAATCGGTGCGCGATCGCGACCCGGCGCGGCTGCGGCGCGAGATCGGCTACGTGATCCAGCAGGTCGGCCTCTTCCCCCACCGCACGGTCGCCGAGAACATCGCCGCGGTGCCGCAGCTGCTGGGCTGGAAGAAGGACCGGACCCGGGCCCGCACCGCCGAGCTGCTGGAGCTGATCGGGCTCGACGCCGAGCTTGGAGATCGTTACCCGGCGCAGCTCTCCGGCGGCCAGCTTCAGCGGGTCGGGGTGGCGCAGGCGCTCGCAGCCGACCCGCTGGTGATGCTGATGGACGAGCCCTTCGGCGCGATCGACCCAATCAACCGCGAGCGCCTGCAGAACGAGTTCCTGCGGCTGCAGGCGGAGATCCGCAAGACCGTCCTCTTCGTCACCCAAGACATCGACGAGGCGATCAAGATCGGCGGCCGGATCGCCATCCTGCGTGAGGGCGGCAAGGTCGTCCAGTACGCGACCCCCGCGGAGATCCTGATGGCGCCCGCCGACAAGTTCGTCGAGGACTTCGTCGGCGCCGACCGCGCGCTGAAGCGGCTGGCGCTGATGCGGGTCTCAGACATCGAACTCTGGGAGGTGCCGCTGGCCTACGTCGGCCAGCCGACCGCCGAGGTGCGGGCGAAGCTGGCCGCGCCCGACGTCGAGGTCCCCAACCCGCTGCTGGTCGACAGCGAGCGCCGCCCGCTGGGCTGGCTATCCGAGCGCGACCTCGAGGCCGAGATGATCCCGAGCCGGCCGGATTCACCGTTAGGGCCGCTGCTTGACCTCGACGACGTCATGCGCGACGCCCTCGCCGACCTGCTCTAGGGCGAGACTCAGTACGCGGCGGGTGGCCGACGCCTCCGGGCGGATCGCCGGCGTACCCTCGGTCGAGATCATCTCCGAGTTCCTCGCCTCGCCGAAGGCGAAGAAGGGTTTCGCGATCGCCTTCGCGCTGGCGCTGTTTGCACATCGACACACCTGGTTGCGGCCGTCGCTGCTGGCCGGAACCGGGATCCTCTTCGCAATCCCAAGCATCGCTTTCTTTCTTACTTTCTGCTGCTGCTGCCGATCACCGGCCGCGGCCGCGACACCGCGATCATCGCCCTCAGCGCCTACACACTGCAGATCGTCTACCGCAACGTCACGGTCGGGCTCGTCAACGTCCCCGCCTCGGCCAAGGACGCGCTGCCCGGGGGATGGGCCTGACCGACCGCCAGATCCTCTGGAAGGTGGAGCTGCCGCTGGCGACGCCGGAGATCATCGCCGGATTGCGAATCGCCACGGTCAGCACGGTCGCGGCGACAGCCGCGCCCACGTTCAGCTCGGTGGCGAAGTCGCCGTCGACTGAGCGCCGTCTGGGACC
>DATAIY010000105.1:0-11218 GCA_036262475.1 Solirubrobacterales bacterium | reverse complement strand
TTGATGGTCTCTGGGCTCATCTCCATATTTCGAGCTCTCCTCGCTGGCGTGCGGTCCGATCGGTGGCGATGATAGACGCGTGAAGGTCGACTTCCAGCGGGCGCTGATCGCACCCGAGGGCGCCCACGAGATTCTCCTGGTCCGCCACGGCGCTTGCGATCCCCCGCCCCCCGACGGCCTGATCGGGGGGCGCAGCGACCCGTCGCTCAACGAGCGCGGGCGCGAGGAGGCAGCCGCGGCTGCCGAGCGGCTCAGCGGCGAGCCGGTGGCCGCCGTGTTCACGACGCCGCTGCGCCGCGCCGCCGAGACCGCCGAGCCGATCGTCGAGCACCACGGGCTCGAGCCCGTCGTCCTGGCGGAGCTCGGCGAGATCTACCTCGGCGAGTGGGAGGGACACGGGATCCACGACCGCGGCTCCCGCGGTGACCCCGAGCTGGCCCGCGTCCTCAGCGAGCAGCGCTGGGACCTGATCCCCGGCGCCGAGCCGGTCGAGGAATTCGCGACCCGGGTCCGCGGCGGAATCGAGCTCGTTGCCGACGCCGCCGGCGAAGGCACGGTCTCCGTCGCGGTCACGCACTCGGCGGTGATCGCCGAGTTCTGCCGGCAGGTGACGGGGAGCGAGGCCTTCGCCTTCCTGCACAACAGCAACGGCTCCCTGACCCGCCTCTTCCGCCTGCCCGACCGCCGCTGGGTCCTCGTCTCGTTCAACGAGACGGCGCACATCCGGGACCGGAGCCGTTCCTGACGGGGCGGGCGCGGGGCTGAGCTGAGGGGATCGCATCGGCGTGGGTTGGCGGTCGCTCGCGCGCCGCCCCCTAGTCATACAACGGATCGCGCCCGCTCTCGCCGGCACGCCTCGCGGACGCCTGTGGTTACCCCAACGCGACCGCTCCGCCACCGTCATCGGCATCTGTCGGGTTCCACAAGCCGGCGGCGAAGAGCCGCCCTCCGTGCCTCGCCAAGCCGGGAGTATCGGCTTGTCGCCAACGGAACGAAAAGAGGAGAGACATGAGTCAAGATAAGGGCAGCGGCCGCCTCGCCGGCAAGGTCGCGGTCGTTTCAGGAGCCAGCAGCGGCATCGGCCGCGCGACGTTCGAGCTGTTCGGGCGCGAGGGCGCGAAGGTAGTCGCCACCGCCCGCCGGGAGGAGAAGCTGCAGGAAGGACTCGACGCGGTCAAGGCCGCCGGAGGTGAGGGCATCATCGTCCCCGCCAACCTCGAGGACGACTCCACCCCGGACAAGGTCATGCAGGCCGCGATCGACGAGTACGGCAGCATCGACGTCCTCGTCTGCAACGCCGGCGTCGGCTGGCAGTACGGGATCGACAACCCGGGCACGATGGCCGCGGTCCACGAGGCCTCGGTCGAGAACTGGCGCGACGTGATCGGCGGCGTCGACCTCGAGGGCTACTTCACGATGATCCACGCCGCGCTGCCGAAGATGCTCGAGCAGGAGAGCGGCTCGATCGTCAGCGTCGCCAGCATGGCCGGCCTCACCGGGCTCTACGACGCCCACGCCTACACCGCGGCCAAGGGCGCGATCATCAACCTCACCCGCTCGATGGCGATCACCTACGCCAGGCAGGGCGTGCGCGCGAACTGCGTCTGCCCCGGCTTCATCGACACGGCGATGATCGCCCCCGCGATCGAGCTGTTCAAGACCCCCGAGACCGCCTACGGGATGGTCCCCCTGGGGCGCGCCGGCAAACCGGAGGAGATGGCCAACGCGATCCTCTTCCTCGGCTCCGACGAGTCGAGCTACTGCACCGGCACGGCCCTGCTGGCCGACGGCGGCTGCACCTCACGGTCCTTCGCGACCTGACCCGGGGATGCGCTCGGTACCGATCGATCAGCTCCGCGTCGGCGACGCGGTGGAATCCCGCAAGACCGTCTCTGAGACCGACGTCTACCTGTTCGCCGGGATCAGCGGCGATTTCAATCCCATGCACGTCGACGAGGAGTACGCGAAGGGGACGCCGTTCGGCGCCCGCGTCGCGCACGGGCCGCTGACGTTCGCGCTCTGCGCGGGCCCGCTCGGAACGGAGCTCCCCGGGCTGGGGACGGTAGCCGTCAGCAACCAGATCGAATACCAGCGGCCGGTCTTCATCGGCGACACGATTACGGTCCGGGTCGAGGTGGCCGCCCTCGACCCGGAGCGCAACCGGGCGACGATGGCCGTGAGCTGGCGAAACCAGGACGGCGACCAGGTCGCCGAGGGCACGATGGTGGTCAAGCCGCCGCGCGAGGCGGTCTCGCTCGGCGGCTAGCGGTCGGCGCGCCCCAGCGTCAGGTTGGACAGCCCGATCCCCCCGTCCACCGGCAGCCAGGCTCCGGTGACGTAGGCGGCGGCGTCGGAGGCGAGGAAGGCGACCACGGCGGCGACCTCCTCGACCGCGGCGAAGCGCCCCAGCGGCACCTGCCCGAGCGCTCGCTCGCGTACTTCCCCGGGCATCGCCGCGACCTTCTCGGTCTCCACCATTCCCGGCAGGACCGCGTTGACGGTGACGCCGGCCGAAGCCAGCTCCAGCGCCAGGGTGCGGACCAGGCCGAGCAGGCCAGCCTTGCTCGCCGCGTAGGAGGCCTGGCCGGCGAGGCCGTCGGTGGCGGCGGTCGAGGAGATCGCGACGATCCTTCCCCGCCCGCGCTCGCGCATCCCCTCGAGCGCCGGCTGCAGCGAGAGGAAGGCACCGGTCAGGTTGACGTCGAGTTCGCCGCGCCAGGCCTCCTCGGTCAGTCGCTCGGCGGGGGCGATACGGTCGACGATCGCGGCGTTGGCGACCACCGCCTCGACCGGCCCCAGCTCCGCCGCCGCCCTGGCGTGCGCGGTGCGCCCCGCCTCGGCGTCGCGGACGTCCCAGGTCAGTCCCAGCGCCTCTCCCCCGCTCTGGCGAACCAGCTCGGCGGTCTCCAGCGCTCGCTCATCGCGGTCGCAGGCGGCAACGGGCCAACCCTGCTCGGCGAGCGTAAGCGCGATCGCGCGTCCGATCCCGCCCGCCGCGCCGGTGACGAGGGCGCAGCGATCGGCGCTCACGCGCCGGCTCGGTCGAGTCCGTAGCGGCGCCAGTACTCGTCCGGAATGTTCTCCGCGTTCTTGTACCAGTACCAGGTGCAGGGATCGTGGTCGAAGTCCTGCGGGGGCTTGGAGGGATAGAGCGGCATCCCGTACCAGCGGATCGGCAGCAGCTCGTTCATGAAGGCGCAGTGGGTGCAGTAGAGCGGGAAGCCCTCGCGGCCGTAGGACCAGTCATGTGCTTTTTCGCTCACCCCGTAGGGGTTCTCGCCGCTGTAGGCGCCGTTGCGCCAGAGCCGCTGGCCGGAGCCGCAGGGGTTCATCTCGAAGGTGAATTTCTCCTCGTCCTCGGCGACCGTGAAGGCCCCCGGGTTCTGCCCTTTGCCGCTGGTCGAGTGGGCGCGCCAGGTCGCCGCCAGCGCCTCGACGACGTCGCGGCGGTCGCGCTCGAGGATGCTCCCGGTGTCGCGCTTCCAGCCTCGCCGCAGCGACTCTTCCCAGGCCTCGGCGACGCCATCGTCGCCGAGCTTTTGCTGGATGTAGGTGACGAGGCCGAGCATCGACTCGGCCATCAGGTCGTGGAGGAAGCGCCACTCATGGCGCATCCCCTTGCAGAGCTCCAGCGCCAGCTCGCTGTCGCTGGCTTCGATCGCCTCGATCGCCCGGTCCATCGTCGGTTGCGACATCCGGTCCAGCTCCTCGGGCGTGAACCAACGCTCGTCGTCGGGCATCGCGGTCTCCTCCTAGTTCGAGTTGCCTGCTCCCGCCGGCGTCTCGCCGAGGAAGTGCTCGCGCAGTTTGAACTTCTGCACCTTCCCAGACGGCGTCAGCGGCAGCGGGTCCATGACCCGCAGGTGGGCGGGGATCTTGTAGCGGGCGACTCGGCCCTGCATCTGCTCGCGCAACTCCTCCTGGGTCAGCGACGCCCCCTCGACCAGCCTCACGTAGGCGGCGCAGACCTCGCCATAGCGCTGGTCGGGGACCCCGATCACGGCGACGTCGGCGACCGCGGGCAGTTCGCGGATCGCGTTCTCGATCTCCGCCGGGTAGATGTTCTCGCCGCCACGGATGATCATCTCCTTGGCGCGGCCGGTGATCGAGACGTAGCCGTTCTCGTCCATCGTCGCGAGGTCGCCCGAGCGCAGGAACCCATCGGAGCCGATCGCCTCGGCGGTGGCCTCCTCGTTGTCCCAGTAGCCCTTCATCACCATCGCGCTGCGCGAGCGCAGCTCGCCCTCGACCCCGATCGGCAGCCGCTCGGTGCCGCCGGGCTCGACGATGTCGACCTCGACGTGCGGAAAGGGCGGCCCGACCGTCGCGGTCTGCAGCTCCTCGGTGTCCTGCGGCCGGCTGGCGCAGATCACCGGCGAGGCCTCGGTCATCCCGTAGGTGTTGTTGATGCGGACGCCGAAGCGCTCCATCCAGCGGTGGGTGACTTCGGTCGGGACGGGAGAGCCGCCGGTGACGATGATCTCCAGCGAGCTGAGGTCGCGGCCGTCGCGGTCGACCTGCTCTTCGAGGCCGATCATCATCGTCGGCACCATCGAGGCCGAGGTGCAGCCCTCCTCCTCGATCGTCCGCGACATCCGCTCCGGGTCGAAGGTCACCGCCGGCATCTGCGCCGAGCCGGTGGCGATCGAGCCGAGGGTCGACATTACGCAGCCGCCGCAGTGGAAGTACGGCATCGGGTTGGAGTGGCGACCGTGCTGTCGCATCGTCGCCCGGTGGGCGAAGAGGCGGCCGTTGTTGACGATGCCGCCGTGGCTCAGCTCGGCGCCCTTGGGGAAGCCGGTGGTGCCGGAGGTGAACTGGATCTGCGAGGTGTCGGTGGAGCGCACCTCGCGGCGGCGGCGCTCGAGCCGATCCTCGTCGACCGCGTCGCCCGCCGCCAGCCACTCATCCCAGGAGGGCCCGCCCCCGGCCGGAGCGTCGCCAATCGGGACCAGCAGGCGCACGTGGTCGAGGTCGGCGCTGGCGGCGACGGTGATGTCCCAAAGGCTGGCGCCGCGGTTCTCCGGCAGCACGAAGCAGGCCGAGGCCTTCGCCTTGTCGAGGACGAACTCGACCTCGCTGGCGCGGTAGAGCGGGTTCATCGGGACGACGACGGCGCCGGCGTAGGCGGCGCCGAACTGGAGCTCCAGCCACTCGGGGATGTTGGTCGCCCAGATCCCGAACCGCTCACCCGGCTCGATCCCCGAGGCGATCAGCGCCCGGCCGACCCGCCGCGCCCGCTGCCGCAGCTCGGCGTAGGTCCAGCGGGCGGAGATGCCCATGTCCTCATAGGAGGAGAAGACGATCGCCTCGTGGTCGGGCCAGAGCTCGACCGAGCGGTCGAGCAGGCCGCCGACCGTGAGGTCGACCATCTCCGGGCGCTCCGCGGGATCGGGGAACCAGTGGGAGATTCCCGGTGTCGCGATCCCCATCGCCGCTCAGCCCAAACGCAGCTCTTGGAACGGGGCCTCGCCCGGGTACCCGACTTCGGTCGCAAGGCGGACGCCGCAGCCCGGGCAGCAGTAGTCGCGCCAGACGACCTCGTCGTCGACGAACTTGGCGGGGTCCGGGTGGCTCGGGCTGAGCGACTTGGTCGGGCGCTCCAGCACCGCCATCCTCTCCTTCGAGTTGGCCTCGAGCGGGCCGAGGTCGGTCGCGCAGCGATGGCAGCGCAGGACGCCGGCTTCGCGGTCGATCAGGTAGGCGTCGCCGAAGGCCTCGGCTCCCTCGGGAGTCTCCTTCACCGGGGCCAGCTCCTCGCGCTCGGCGCCGGCCTCGCGCAGCCGTTCGAGCATCCGGCGCTCGCGCAGCTTCGCGGTCGCCTCGTGGTCGGCCACGCCGTCCTTCAACCTCACGGCGTAGATTTCTTCGGCCGCCCAGTCGCTGACCGCGCCGTCGGCGACGTCGGCGAGGACCGCATCGGGGTCGCGGGTCATCGGGTCGCCGTAGCCGCCCGGGGCGAGCCAGTTCCAGTAGAGGACGTCGTCGTCGGTGACCGGGAAGCCATCGCCCTTGCCGCCGACGTCGAGCTCGTTGCCCTCCAGCTCGTCGAGGTCCTGCGGCATCTCGCCGGCGGCGAAGCGCCGGCGCAGGTCGGAGCCCTGGATCACCCGGGTGACCATGATCGAGCCGGGGTCGCCGCCGAACAGTCCCGTCGTCTTCGGGATCCCCTCGTTGCAGTAGAGGCCGAGGAAGGACTCGCCCTTGTGCGGGACGTAGGCGATCTCGCCGCCGTTGCCGGCGCGGAAGCGGCCGGCGCCACCCGAGTCTGGATGCTCGCGGCGAAAGAGGTAGAGGATCGGCCAGTCGGCCTCGTAGGCCTCGACGTTGGGCCCGCGTCCCTCCGGGATCCAGAAGTGGCCGTTGGCGAATTCGCCGTCGCGCTGGGCGGTCGCGCCGCCGCCGCCGAGCATGTTGTCGCCCATGCCGCCGACGTAGTAGTCGCCGCGCTGGTTGTCGCCGGCGACGAAGTGGCAGGGCCACTGAGCGCCGTCGGGGGTGACCGCGTTGGCACGCAGCGTCTCGTCACTGGAGGCGAGCATCATCTTCGAGACCAGGGCGTTGCCGAGCGAGACCGCGGCGCCCCAGTCGGGAGCGGTGATCGTGCCCGGTTCGGGGTCGAATTTGCACAGCCGCGCGGCGCCGCCGATGCAGCCCATCTGGCCGGGCAGCATCAGCACGTTGATCGAACCCAGGATCGCCCCGCGCCAGGCGGCGAAGCCAACGTTGATCGAGCCGACCTGGTCGTGGGTGCCAACGTTGTCCCAGATCAGTTCGCGGCCCTTCTTGCGAACGGTCGTCTGCACCGGATAGGTGCCGCGGTCGCCGTTCATCGAGACCTCCTGGATCAGGCGCTCGCTGTAGGTGCCGTCGGGGATCGTGTCGAGCGCCTGCTCGAAGGCGCGCTGGCTGGCGTCGAGCGCCCGCCGCATCACTCCCTTGACGACGGCCTTGCCGTACTTGTCGACGAGGCCGAGGATCCGCGAGCGGGCGGCGTTGTTGCCGGCGATCGTCGCCCGCAGGTCGAGCGAGAGGTTCTCCGGGGTGCGCGAGCAGCGGCGGTAGAGGGCCTCCATGTCCTCGACGATCTTGTTGTCCTCGACGATCTTGAACGGCGGGAAGGAGGGCGGGTCCCAGAAAGCGTCTTCGGCGTTGGGGCAGAAGGAGCCGGGGACGGTGCCGCCGATGTCGTTCTGGTGGGCGATGTTGGCGACCCAGCAGAAGACTTCGCCGTCGACGAAGACCGGGCACATCAGGCCGACGTCGGGCTGGTGGGCGGTGCCGATGATCGGGTCGTTGCAGAGCCACATGTCGCCGTCGACGACCCGTTCGCCGCGGTTTTCGAGGATGTAGCGGGTCATCATGTCGAGCATCCCCGACATGTACTGGAGGCAGGGCCCGAAATAGAGGAGCTCGGCGTCCTCGGTCATGATGCAGGGCTGGAAGTCGCGGATCTCGACCGTGATCTGGGAGACCGCGAGGTTCTCGATCTCGCGCACGTGCTCGGCGTTGGCGTTCCAGAGGCCGTGGCGGACGACCTCGTAGGTGATCGGGTCGATGTCGGTCGCGGCCTCGGCGTTGAGCTTCAGGTTCGGCGGGACCTTGACCGGTCCGGTCGGGTTGAAGGCGTGGTCGGTCCCGTCCCAGAACTCTGGCGGGCGCACCGGTCGCCCCTGATCGGTGGTCGGCAATGTGGCGGTGTCTGGATTCATCTCCTGCTCCTTACGCCGAGGCGGAGTTCAAGGTCATCACGAAGTCGCCGGTCTGGCGGCGCTCGCAGCGCGTTCCCGGTGGGATCACGATCCCGGTGATCGCGAGGTCGATCACCGCCGGCCCCTCGACGACCTCGCCGAGCGGCATCGCGTCGCCGTTGTAGACCGCGGTGTCGACGGCGCCCTGGCCGCGCTCGAAGTAGACGTCGCGGGATCCCTTGTGGAACTCGCGGCCGGTCACCACCTCGAGCCGCTCGAGGTTGGTCGAGCCCATCACGATCGCCGGCTCGAGCCGGATCGAGACGATCTCGACCCGGGCGCCCGGCAGCAGCGCCACCTCGCCGTAGCGTTCGGTGTAGAGATCGACGAACTGGCGCCGGACCTCCTCGACCGTCTCGGCGGTGACGGCGCCGTCGGGGAGGCGCATCTCGAGCTCGTGCCGCTGCCACTGGAACCGCATCCGCGCGTAGCGGCGGAACTCGAAGGAGTCGACGTCCTCGCGCTCGGATAGCGCCGCGCGGGCCTGGTCGCCGAGCTCGGCGAAGGCCGACTCGATCTCCTCGGCCGCGAACGGCTCGATCAGGACGACGGAGGATTCGTACTGGTAGCGAATGTCCGCCTGGGAGATCCCGAAGGCGGACCAGACCGAGGCGGCCTCGCCGGGGACGACGATTGTGTCGACGCCGAGCGAGGAGGCGTAGCCGGCGGCGTGGAAGGGGCCGGCGCCGCCGTAGGACATGAGGACGAAGTCGCGCGGGTCGAAGCCGCGGCCGATGATCTCGTTCTCCAGCGCGTTGGCCATCTTCGCGTTGGCGACCTCGACGATGCCGAGGGCGGCGTCGGTGAGCGAGAGGCCGAGCGGGTCAGCGACTTTCTCCTTGATCGCTTTCTCGGCGAGGTCGCGGCGCGGCTGGAAGCCGCCGCGCTCGCCTTTGGAACCGAAGGTCGCCTCGGGGGCGATGTAGCCGAGGATCAGGTCGGCGTCGGTGACCGTCGGCTCCTCGCCGCCGCGGTCATAACAGGCAGGCCCGGGCAGCGAAGAGGCGCTCTGGGGGCCGACGCGGAGGCCGCCGCCGAGCTCGTCGATCCAGGCGATCGAGCCGCCGCCGGCGCCGATCGAGATCACCTCGACCGCCGGGACGCGGTAGCGCCACTTGCCGAGCAGGGTGTCATCCGCGGCGAGCGGCTCGCCGTCCTTGATGATCCCGACGTCGAACGAGGTCCCCCCCATGTCGGAGGCGATGATGTTGTTGCGGCCGAGATCGTCGGCGACCCGGGCGCAGCCGATCAGGCCGCCGACCGGGCCGGAGCCGATCGTGAAGATCGGGCGGTCGGCGCCGAGGCCGAGCGGGACCATGCCGCCATGGCACTGCATGATGTGGAGCTCGCCCTCGAAGCCGACGTCGGCGAGGCGGTCTTGGACCCCGTGCAGGTAGGTGCTGGTGACGGGGCCGACGTAGGAGTTGATCAGGGTCGCGACGAAGCGCTCGTACTCGCCGACCGCCTTCGAGATGTCGCTCGAGATCGTCACGAAGACGCCCGGCGCACGCTCATTGACGATCTCACGCGCCCGCTGCTCGTGAACACTGTTGCGGACCGACCAGAGGAAGGCGATCGCGATCGTGTCGACGCCGGCAGCCACCAGGCTGTCGGCGGCGGCGGCGACCGCCTCCTCCTCGAGGGCGACGACGACGTCGCCGTCGGAGTCGATCCGCTCGGCGACGCCGAAGGTGCGCTCGATCGGCACCAGTGGCTCCGGCTTTTTGGTTTCGGCGAAGCGGAGGAGGTTCTCCGGCGGCTCACCGGTGGGCCGGCCGAGGCCGCGCATGGTGCGGATTGTGTCCTCGAAGCCGCGGGTGGTGATCAGGCCGATGTTCGCGCCCTTGCGCTCGACGACGATGTTGGTCGCGACGGTCGAGCCGTGGGAGATCAGGCGGTCCATCCGTGTGTAGACGTCCTCCGAGGACATCCCCAGCTGCTCGCCCGCCGACTCGATGCTGCCGAAGAACCCGGATTTGAACGAATCCGCCGGTGAGGACAGGGCCTTGCCGTAAGCGACGCGGCCGTCCTCTCCGATCAGCACGCAGTCGGTGAAAGTTCCGCCGATGTCCACGCCGCAAACAAGTCCGGCCACAGATTCACCTTTCTCTCCTCAAGGACAACCCAGTCGGCTTCGGGCACCGACGGCGCCACCCTAGCACAGCTGACCGTACGGGCGGTCGGCCTGGTAACGTCTCGGCTGGTGGAGGCTGTGCGCTGGCATTCGGCTGGTGACTTACGGCTCGACGAGGTCGAGCTGGAGCTCCCGCTCGGGCCGGGAATGGTCGAGGCGGAGGTGAGTCGAACCGGCATCTGTGGCTCGGACGTCGCCGAGTTCAAAGCCCCCTTCGCGATCCGCCCCGGCCGCAAGCACGTCCTCACCGGGCAGGAGCCGCCGGTCACCCTCGGTCACGAGTTCTCCGCCGTGGTCACCGAGGTCGGCGAGGGCGTCACCGAGGTCGCTCCCGGTAACCGTGTCGCCGCCGACTCCTGCTGGCGCTGCAACCGCTGTGAGTTCTGCGTCTCGGGCCGCTACAACATCTGCCGCTATGGCGGCTCGATCGGCCTTGCCTCCGACGGCGCCTTCGCGCCGCTGATTCGCTTCCCCGCCTACTGCGCGGTACCGCTGCCCGACGAGGTCTCCGACGAGGTCGGCGCCCTGCTCGAGCCGCTCGCCGTCGGCCTTCACGCGCTCGGCCGCGGCGGTGCCCGCGCCGGCGAGCAGGTCGCCGTCCTCGGCTACGGGCCGATCGGCGCCTGCACCGCCCTGATCGCCCGCTCGCTCGGTCTCGAGGCGCTCGTCTGCGAGACCCACCCCGGGCGCCGGGCCCGGGCCGAGGCGGAGGGCTTCGCCACCTACGACCCCTCCGGCGAGGTCCGCGACGTCGCCCGCGACGTTCGCAATCTGACCGGCTCCGGCGCCGACATGGTCGTCGACTGCTCCGGCGCGGTGCCGGCCCTGGAAGCCGCGCCGGAGATGACCAAGCGCGGCGGCCGGATCGTGATCGCCGGGATCCCGAAGAAGCCGGTCCCGGTCGACGCCGGCCGGATGGTCCTCTACGAGCGCTCGCTACACGCGACGCTCGGCTACGCCAACGACCTACCGCGGGTGGCGGCGATGATCGCCGCCGGCAACCTGCGCCCCGAATCGATGATCACCAAGCGGATCGGGCTGGCCGAGACCCCGGCGGAGATCGCCCGGCTGGCCGAGAGCCCCGGCGACGACGTCAAGGTGCTGGTCGAGGTCGGCGCGTGAGTGACCCGAGCATCACCGTCGTAGTGCCGATGCCCCACATGGGAGTGTCGGTCGAGGATGGCACCGTGATCGAATGGCTGAAGGCCGTCGGCGAGGAGGTGGCGGCCGAGGAGACGATCTGCGCGATCGCCACCGACAAGGTCGACGTCGAGGTCGTCGCACCGGCCGACGGGATTCTGGTGAAGATCGTCGCCGAGGCCGGCGAAACCGT
>DATAIY010000104.1:0-1574 GCA_036262475.1 Solirubrobacterales bacterium | reverse complement strand
TATCAGGACTGGGCTGGTACAGAGCAACGAAGAAGGCCTTCGCTGCTCTCCCCGAAGACTGATCGGTCATCGCCGTCTTGAGCCAGATGCACCGCGGCTTGGTGGTGTAGCGCGGCGAGCCTGACGTGCACAGTCCGGCCGAGGCGCGCTGCTCACCTCCAGTGGAACTTGTCCAACTCGCTGTCCACCTTCAGTGGGACTAGCCAACCTTCATCGGGAGCCGACAAGACAAACACGACTGCCCGTCACATGATCACAGACTAGGCGTGCTATCCGGGATTCGAAGCATTATCCCGTATAGCCTGGTGGTAGCTAGAGGGCTTGAGGGTCTGAGGTTGTTATCCTGAGTCAAGTTTCACGCGATCAGCCTGTGTTTCCTGGAGATCTGCTGCACGACGCTATCGAGTCGCTGAAGCTCGTGGCGTAGGGCGTTGTCTGCGGCGTGTTCGTCGAGGATGTCGGCCAGGCCGTCTCGGAGGAGGCGGTGATGTACGCGGGTGAGGAACACGGCGAGGTGGAAGCCGCGGGTCGTGACGGTGTAGCGGTGGGTGCCGGGGAGGCGTTCGATGAGTCCGTGCAGGCGTAGCCGGCGGAGGTCGTAGCTCATTCTGCCTTGGGTCATGAGGCTGGGATCGAGGCCCAGCAGGGGTGCGAGGAGCGCCCGGAGATCAGCGTTGCGGAACCCGTCAGGGAGCAGATGGAACACGACCAGGGCTGACAGCAGCGCCTGGGTGCGGACCGAGTCGAACGGCAGAGCAGACGCGCGCTGACCTTCGACCACGATCGGATCAGCGACAGCCCTGAAGGCGTCGTCGCCGATGGTCGGGTCGCTGCTGAGACGTTCGACGTCCAGAAGACGTCTGTTGGCGGAGAAGCCGACCTGCGCCAGTTCGGGCAGGTTACACAACCGCTTCCCGATGCTGAAGTCACGGCTGTCGTTGATGGTCGTCTCAGTGCGTAGTGCGCGTCCTTCCTTGTGGTACTGCTTGATCTTGTTGTGCTTGTAGTCCACGTGCAGGCTCGGGGTGACTCCTTCGGTCAACACCCGGGTGCGGAACCGCCCTGGCGTTGCCGTGGGTCCGCGGCGCACGATCTTGCGGTCGAAGACCAGCCCGATCTTGTCCGGCCGGCCGATGTCGAGGTTCTCGCGCAGGACCTCCTCGAACAGCACCCGGCCCGAAACTGGTCGGTCGAGCATCTGGGTCAGGGAGCACTCGACTTGCAGCATCGAGATGTCGTAGCGGTAGCCCGCGATCCGGTCGGCTCGGGTGAACGGGTGTGGCAGCAGGGCCAGCCACTTGCGGAGCAGCGCGTCGATCTTCGCGGCCGTCAGGCGACGGCAGATCGCTTGCAACCGACGGGGGTCCTCGCAACTGGCGAACCCGTTGTCCAGGGCGGTGAAGGCGATCCCGGCCTTGGTGGCTTGCCGCTTGGCCCACTCGTTGCCGTTGATGCAGAGCTTGGCGTTGTAGGGGAAGTAGGAGCTGAACTTCAAGAAGAACGGCCCGAAGTCAGCATCGACGGCATACACGTAGAACTGGTTGACGATCCCGGTGCCGCTCACGATCCACGGG
>DATAIY010000103.1:0-9851 GCA_036262475.1 Solirubrobacterales bacterium | reverse complement strand
GTTCAGCGCATGGTGCGTGGCAACGGCGATGTTGGCGAAGACGCAGAAGCCGCGGCCTTCGTCGCGCTCCGCGTGATGGCCAGGCGGGCGGTTGAGCGAGTAGGCGTTGTCGACGTCGCCGTTCCAGACCGCCTCGAGGGTGGAGATCACGCCACCCGCCGAGAGGGCGCAGATCTCGTAGCCGCCGGGGCCGAAGGGCGCCAGTTCGCCACCGTCGCCGCCGCCCTCCTCGCTTTCGCGCTTGACCCGGTCGACGTACTCCGGGGTGTGGGCGTAGAGGATCTCCTCCCGGGTCGCCTTGCGCCCGGGGATCGCGACCGTCTGGTCGAGCAGACCGGTGACCTCGAGCAGGTTGCGCAGGCGCCGCTTCGTCGCCGGGCTCTCACCGTGCGTCTCTGGCTCGACCAGGCCGCCGGTGCTGAGGAAGCCCGACCCGGTGCCGGTGTCGTGCCAGGCGTAAAGCTCGTTCCAGTGGAAACCGGTCGTCATCGCATCCTCCGTCTCAGTGGCTTTGGACCCCGACCGACCATAGATCCGTTGCTGGTGGGGCGCGGCCGCCCGGCGGCGCCGAATTTGAGTTCCTCCAAAGCTCGTCGCCGAGCCGCCGCCGAGCCGCCGCGCGGTCGTCACGCTGTCGGCAGGCCTCGCCACGACCCATGAGACGCGCACTCTTCGAAGACGAGCACAACTGGTTCCGCGAATCGGTCGCCGCCTTCGTCGATCGCGAGCTGATGCCGAACCGGGAGCGGTTCCGCAGCCAGCGCTCGATCGACCGGGAGGTCTGGCTGAAAGCGGGGGAGGCCGGGTTTCTCGGCCTCGGGGTGCCGGCCGAGTACGGCGGCAGCGGCATCGAGGACTTCCGCTTCAACGCCGTCTTCGGCGAGGAGTTGGCGCGGGCCGGCTTCGCCTACAGCTCGAGCTTCGGGATCCAGACCGACGTCGTCGCCCCCTACCTGCTGCGGTTGACCACGGAGGAGCAGCGAGAGCGCTGGCTGCCGGGCTTCTGCAAGGGCGAGATCATCACCGCGATTGGGATGACCGAGCCCGCCGCCGGCTCGGACCTGAAGGGAATCCAGTCGACCGCCCGCCGCGACGGTGATGGCTGGTCGCTCTCCGGCAGCAAGACCTTCATCACCAACGGCTACAACGCCGATCTCGTCGTCACCGCGGCCCGCACCCCTGACCCGGGCGGCATCAGCCTCTTCGCGGTCGAAGACGGGATGGAGGGATTCAGCCGCGGTAATAAGCTGCACAAGCTCGGCCAGCACGAAGCCGACACGGCAGAGCTCTTCTTCGACGAGGTCAAGCTGCCGGCCGCGAACCTGATCGGCGAGCCCGGCCGTGGCATGGCGCTGATGCTGGGCCACCTCTCCCAGGAGCGGATCAGCACCGCGGTCGTCAACGTCGCCCACGCCGAGAACGTGATGCGGCTGACCCTCGAGTACGTGATGGACCGCAAGGCGTTCGGGCGCCCGATCGGCAGCTTCCAGAACAGCCGCTTCGTCCTCGCCGGCGCCGACGCCGAACTCGACGTCGCCCGCGTCTACGTCGACCGCTGCGTCGAGGCCCACGTCGCCGGCGAGCTGACCGCGGTCGAGGCGGCGAAGGCGAAGCTGATCAGCTCCGAGATCCAGAACCGGGTGATCGACGCCTGCCTGCAGCTGCACGGCGGCTACGGCTACGTCGAGGAGTACGAGGTCGCGCGTTCCTTTGTCGACGCACGGATCACGAGGATCTGGGCCGGGACGAACGAGATCATGAAAGAGGTGATCGGCCGCTCGCTGGGCCTGGAGGAGCCGCGGACCTGAGCGCTCGCCGCGGCGGCTACCCGGCCGGCCGCCGGTGCATCAGGGCGGCGCGCTCACAGAGGGCGACGAGCTCGTCGCCCTGGTTGTAGCCGCGGTGCTCGAAGTTGACGATGCCGGCGGCCGGGCGCGAGCTCGAGGCGCGCGCCTTGACGACGGTTGTCTCGGCGTGCAGGGTGTCGCCGTGGAACATCGGCCGCGGGAACTCGACCTTGCCGAAGCCGAGGTTGGCGACCGTCGTGCCCAGGGTCAGCTCGTAGACGGTGACGCCGACCAGCAGGCCGAGGGTGAGGAGGCTGTTGACCAGCCGCTCGCCGAACTCCGACTCCGCTGCGAACTCGGCGTCGAGGTGCAGCGGCTGCGGGTTCATCGTCATCGTCGAGAACTGGGTGTTGTCCGCCTCGGTGATCGTGCGGGTGACGGCATGGCGGACGACGAGGCCCTCGGGCAGGTCCTCGAACCAGCGACCGGAGATCGGACGCTCGCTCATACCGGGAAGGCTCCGTGGTGGCGACCGGGCGGGCGGCGCTCCCAGCCCTCGGCGTCGGCGAGGCGCCGCCGCAGCTCCCCGCGCAGCTGCTCAGGTGCGATCACCGCCTCGATCAGCAGCTCGCTCGCCAGCCGCATCGCGTCGAGCTCGGGTTCGTACTCGGCGGCGCGCTCGGCGATGAAGGCGGCGCGCTCCTCGGGATCCTCGATCGCCTCGATCCGGTTGGCGTAGACCGCGTTGATCGCCGCCTCACCGGCCATCGCCCCGATCTGGGCGCCCTCGAGCGCGATCGTCGCCCGCGGCTCGAAGCCCGGGCTCGACATCGCGTAATAGCCGGCGGCGAAGGCCTTGCGCAGGACGACGCAGAAGCGCGGCACTTCGGCGCTGGACATCGCCGCGACCATCTTGGCGCCGTGGCGGATGATCCCCTGGCGCTCGACCGCGGAGCCGATCATGAAGCCGGGGATATCGCAGAGAAACACCAGCGGCAGGTTGAAGGCGTCGCAGAGGGAGATGAAGCGCGCCGCCTTGTCGGCCGAGTCAACCTGGATCGCGCCGGAGCGAACCTGGGGCTGGTTGGCGACGATGCCGACGCCGCGGCCGTCGATCCGGGCAAAGCCGACGACGATCTCCTGCGCCCAGCGCTGCTTCACCTCGAAGAAGCTGCCGGCGTCGGCGATCCGCTCGATCACGCCGTGGACGTCATAGCCGGCGCGGTGGTTGGCGGGGATGACGCCGTCCCAGTCCTCGTTCGCAGGCGCCAGCGGCGGCGCCGGAGCCGGCTTCTCCTGCCAGGAGCCGGGCAGGTAGGTGAAGAACTCCTTCGCCGCGGCGATCGCCTCGGCGTCGCTCTCGCAGAGCTGGTCCCCCATGCCCGAGACCGAGGTGTGCATGCCGGCGCCGCCCATCTCCTCCAGGGTGATGGTTTCGCCGATCGCCTTCTGGGCGATCCGTGGCGAGGCGAGGAACATCGAGGCGTTGCCGTCGACCATCCCGACCCAGTCGCAGAAGGCCGGCATGTAGGCGCCGCCCGCCGCCGAGGGGCCGAACAGGCAGCAGACCTGGGGAACGCGCCCGGAGAGCCGGACCTGGAGGTGGAAGATGCGGGCAGCGCCGCGCGGGCCGGCGTGGAAGCCGAGCTGGTCGGTGAGGCGGCCGCCGGCGGAGTCGACGAGGTAGAAGATCGGCAGCAGGTCGCGATCGGCCCGTTCGAGCAGCCGAATCTGCTTCTCGACCGTCCGCCGGCCCCAGGACCCGGCCTTGACGGTGGGGTCGGAGGCGACAACGCCGACCGGGCGGCCACCGACGGTGCCCGAGCCGACGATCACGGCGTCGGCCGCGAGGCCCTCGTCGAGCGCGCTCGCCAGCAGCCCGTCCTCGACGAAGGAATCGGCGTCGAGAAGGAGCGCCAGCCGCTCGCGGACGGGCAGCTTGGTGCCGAGGCGGGAGCGGTCGCCGCCGAGGCGCGCCCGCTCGGAGATCTCGGCGAGACCTCGATGCGCGGCGGTCGCGAGAGCCGACGGCTCGGGTTCATTCGTGCTGGTATTTGCCACCCGTGCTCCTGGTCCGGTTACCTTTGCGGCCTCTTGATTCGACCGATGGGTCGAATCGCTGGCGATATTATATCTGCCGTTGTATCGATCAAATGGCGAACTCTTCGACTGCCGGGTCTAATCTTGTGAGCCTTCTGTGATGCGCAGCTTGCTGTTCGCGGGCGCGACCCGCCCCGACCTCGTCGCCAAGCTTGCCCGCAGCGGGCCCGACGCGGTGGCGATCGATCTCGAGGATGCGGTGCCGGCCGACGCCAAGGCGCAGGCGCGAGCGGCGCTCGCCGATCTCGTCGCGACGGTCGACGGGCCGCAGGTGTTCGTGCGTGTCAACGGACCGGCGACCGCCTGGTTCGAGGACGACCTCGCCGCCGCCGCGGCGCTGCCGATCGCCGGGGTCCTCGTACCGAAGGCCGAGGGGCCGGCCGACGTCGAGCGGGCTCGGGCCGGGCTCGGAGAGGGTGCGGCGCTCGTCGCCGGGCTGGAGTCGGCGCGCGGGGTGGCGGACGCCGGAGCCATATGCGAAGCCGGTCCGGACGCGGCCTACTTCGGCGCCGAGGACTACATCGCCGATCTCGGCGGCCGCCGCACTGACGGCGGCGAGGAGGTCCTCTTCGCCCGCTCTCAGGTCGCCCTCGCCGCCCGGCTGGCCGGAGTTCCCACGCTCGACCAGGTCGTCGTCGACTTCCGCGACGAGGGGGCCTTCGAACACGACGCGGAAGCCGGCCGTGCGATCGGCTACCGCGGCAAGCTCTGCATCCACCCGTCACAGGTCCCGATCGCCAACCGTGTCTTCGGCGCCTCCGCCGCGGAGGTCGAGCGGGCGCGGGCGCTGCTGGCCGCGTGGGAGCAGGGGGCCGCGCGCGGCGTCGCCGCGGTCGAGTTCGACGGCGCCATGGTCGACGGCCCAGCGCTGCGGATGGCGCGCGACACGATCGAGCGGGCGGGGGGACCGTGAGCGCCGCGACGACGAGCGACCCACCGGGCATCAGCGCCGGCGCCGTCTCCGACTGGATCGCCGAGCGTGTCCCCGGGGTGCGCTCGCCACTGAGCTTCACCGCCGTCGGCAACGGGCGCTCGAACCTCACCTACCTCGCCGAGGACGAGGACGGCGGCGCGGTCATCGTCCGCCGGCCGCCGCTCGGCGACGCGCTCGAGTCCGCCCACGACGTCGCCCGCGAGCACCGCGTGCTCAGCGCTCTGCACCCGCTCGGCCAGCCGGTGCCACGGCCGCTGGCGCTGTGCGAGGACCGGGGAATCACCGGGGCGCCGTTCTGCGTCATGGAGCGGGTCGACGGCGCGCTGGTCGACACCACCGAGGCCGCCGAAGCGGTCGATCGCGAGGCGCGGGTGCGGGCGGGGCGGTCGATCCCGGAGACGCTGGCGAGGCTGCACGAGGTCGACTTGGAGCGCAGCGGCCTGGGGAAGATGGCGCGCTCCGAGGACCACGCCGGGCGTCAGCTGCGGCGCTGGAGCCGCCAGTGGGAGGCGTCCCGCACCCGCGATCTGCCGCTCGTCGACGAGCTCGGAGACCGGCTTCGCGAGGCCGTCCCCTCCCAGCCGGAGACGACGATCGTCCACGGCGACTTCACGACCAACAACCTCTTGATGGCGCCCGACGGCGAAGTGGCGGCGATCCTCGACTGGGAGCTGTGGACGCTCGGCGACCCGATCGCCGACCTCGCCTGGCTGGGGATCTGGTGGCCGCCCGATGCCGACCGCGCACCGCTCGGTGGCGAGCCGCCCTCCGCGGTCGACGGCGCCCCTGCCGCGGCCGCGGTGATGGCGACCTACACCGAGCGCTCCGGCCGCGAGCTCGACCGGCTCGGCTTCTGGACCGCACTCTCCTACTGGAAGCTGGCGATCATCCTCGAGGGGGTCTTCCGCCGCTGGCGCGAGGACCCCACCAACGGCGGCGATCGCGCCGGCGAGATCCTCCCCCGCGCCGATGCGATGGCCGAGCTCGCGCTCGAGGCCCTGGAACACACATGACAAAGGAGCCCCCCTATGAGCAGCACTGCGACCCTGTCGCCGTCGACCTTCGACCTCGACGACGACCACCGCTCCTTCCAGGAGGTCTGCCGCACCTTCGTCGCCCGCGAGTGCAAGCCGCGCGTCCGCGAGGCCGAGGAGGCGGGGACGTTCCCGGTCGAGCTCTGGCCGGCGATGGCCGCGGCCGGGCTGCTCGGCGTCGGCCATCCGGAGGAGTACGGCGGCACCGGCGGCGGCGTGCTGGCGCTGACGATCCTCTCCGAGGAGCTCGCCCACGCCTCGGGGGGGCTGGCGGTTACGCCGCTGGTCAGCTCCTACATGGCGGGCCCGCACCTGGCCCGCTATGGCAACAAGGAGCAGAAGGAGCGCTGGCTGCGTCCGCTGCTCGAAGGCAAGTGCGTTGCCGCGATTGCGGTCACCGAGCCTGGCGCCGGATCCGACGTCGCCGGCATCTCCGCGACCGCCACCGCGGTCGACGGCGGCTACCAGCTGCGCGGCACGAAGATGTTCATCACCAACGCCAGCCTGGCCGACGTGATGATCGTCGCGGCGAAGACGGACCCGGAGGCGGGACACCGCGGCATCACCACCTTCCTGGTCGAGCGCGGCGCCGGCGGGATGACCCTGAGCCCGCCGCTGGAGAAGCTCGGCTGGCACGCCTCCGACACCCGTGAGGTCGCCTTCGACGAATGCTTCGTCTCCGAGGACCGGATCCTCGGAGAGGCCGGCCGCGGCTTCCACCAGATCATGGAGGCCTTCCAGGTCGAGCGCATCTCGCTGGCGGGGATGGCGCTCGGCCTGGCCCAGGCCGCCCTCAACGAAGCGGTCGCCCATGCAAAGGAGCGCCGGACCTTCGGCGCCAAGCTCGCCAGCCACCAGACGATCCGCCACCGCCTCGCCGCGGCCGCGGCCGAGCTCGAGTCGGCCCGCACTCTCACCTACCAGGCGGCGGCGCGCTGGGACTCGGGCCATCCGGAGGCAGCAACGACGACGGCGATGGCCAAGCTGGTCGCGCCGCGAGTTGCCTCGCGCGTGGTCGACGAGGCGCTGCAGGTGTTCGGCGGCTACGGCTTCATCGAGGAGACTCCGGTGGCGATGCACTACCGCGACGCCCGCATCCTCCGCATCGGCGGCGGCACCGACGAGGTCCAGCTCGAGATCCTCGCCAAGCGGATGGGCCTCTGACGATGCCCGCGTGGAGCGCCGCCTAGTGGTCGACCAGCGCGTCGCCCTGCGCCAGGAGGCCCGCCGCCGCGAGGTGATGGAGGTGGCGATCGCGGTCTTCTCCGAACGGGGCTACCGAGCCGCCTCGATGAACGACATCGCGGCGAATATGGGGATGGGCAAGGCCTCTCTCTACCACTACGTGACCAGCAAGGAGGAGGTCCTGATCGAGCTCTACGAGGACGTCCTGCGCGAGAACGTGATCGCCGCCCGCCGCATCGCCAGCTCCCAGCGGACCGCCCTCGACGCCCTCGCCGAGCTGCTGGCCGACCGGGTCGCCTACACCTGCCGCAACCGCGATCTGCTGCGGATTTTCTTCGAGGAGGAGGCCGAGCTGCCAGCTCGCCAGCAGTCCCGCCTGATCAGTGTCCGCCACGAGTACGAGCAGACCCTCCTCGACATGGTCGCCCGCGGCGAGGCCGCCGGCGAGTTCTCCCTCCCGACGACCCCCCAGATCTTTGTCAACACCGTCCTCGGCGCCGCCAACTGGGTCTACAAGTGGTACCAACCGCAGGGCCCACTCTCGCCCGAGGAGCTCGGCTCCCAGATCGCCGGCATCCTGCTCGCCGGGCTGCGAAGCCCCTAGAATCACCCTCCCCGCATCGCGGCCAAGCCGTATCGCCGCGATTAGCAGGGCACGCGCCCGTAGCTCAGCCGGATAGAGCGTCGGTCTACGAAACCGAAGGTCACAGGTTCGAATCCTGTCGGGCGCGCTGAGAATTCCCGGTAATCGCAGGGTTCCGCGAAGCGCCACAGCCGGGGGTCACGGGATCCGCCCCGATTCCGCCCTTCCGAAGCAAGACAACATCCGCGGACGCTGAAGCGGACCTCTCGGATCCGTCGGCGAATCGGTATGCATCCCTCCCGCGCCTGAGCCTACAGCGACGGGCGCATCCCGGCGGCCATGTGGTCGGGGTGGGCCAAGGAACAGACGCGGTGCGCGGCGCCCGTCATGAGCCCCCGAGGAGCGTGCCGACTTGGACTTTCACAGCGGTCCAGCGGATGTCCCAGTCGGCGGCTCCGAGGATGCTGCGCGACGGCCGGCCGCCATCCCAGTGCTCGGCCTCTCGCCGGATGAGCGCGAAGAGCTTGCGGCTCAGGTCGCTCATCTCGATGAGCTCGCCGATCATCTCCTCGTTGTTGAGCGGGTGGTAGTAGACGAAATGCAGCGCACCCCAGTTGCCCCGATGCAACTCGGTTCGCCCAGCGCGTTCGGCCGCGTCGACCTCGGTTGCGTAGTCATCGCAGAACCAGCCATGGTGGTGGGCCCCGTTGCCGCCGGCCGCGAGGAAGTCCCGGTAGGCCGAGGGTTCGTCGTTCACGGGCTGGATGAGCTCGATCTGCCGGTCGCCCTGCTGGCTGAAGGCGACGTCGATCTTCGGCTTGGACGAACGGCCCTCGTAGCGATAACCGCCGAGGGTGACTTTGTTCATCGTCAAGAAAGGCCCTCTGTCCTCAGCCCCTCATCGCAACACTCCACGACTTTCACTCGAGATGAAGGAGTTGCGATGGCAAGAGAGCGCAGGGTGTACTCGGCAGCGGAGCGCAAGGAGCTGTGGGAGCGCTGGCAGCGCGGAGAGTCGGTCAGCGACATCGCCCGGGCGCTCGATCGAGCGCCCGGGACGATCCACTGCACGCTGCGCGAGCGCGGCGGCGTCGCCCCGCCCGAGCGACGGCGCGCCCGCCTGGCGCTGAAGCTGCCCGAGCGCGAGGAGATCTCGCGGGGATCGCGGCCGGGGAGTCGGCCAGAACCATCGCCGCTCGCCTGGAGCGATCTCCGTCCACCATCACCCGGGAGATCGAGCGCCACGGCGGTCGAAGTGGCTACCGGGCCGCCGGGGCCGACCAGGGGGCCTGGGATAACGCGAGGCGACCGCAGACCTGCAAGCTGGCCCGCGATCCCGCCTTATGCCAACTGGTGGCAACCAAGCTGAGAGAGGACTGGTCTCCAGAGCAGATCGCCGGCTGGCTGAAGGCCAGCTTCCCCGCCGATCAGACTATGAGGGTGTCCCACGAGACGATCTACCTGACCCTGTTCATCCAGGCGCGGGGAGCGTTGAAGCGCGAGCTCGTGGCGCACCTGCGCAGGACCCGCTCACTACGCCGACCCAAAGGCGCCAAGCGTGCCAAGGGCCAAGGTCACATCGTCGATGCCGTCTCGATCCGCGAGCGGCCGGCCGAGGCCAGTGACCGGGCGATCCCCGGCCACTGGGAGGGAGACCTGATCGCCGGTGGCGCGAACACCTACCTCGCCACGCTCGTCGAGCGCCACTCGCGCTTCGTGATGCTCGTCGCCCTCGACGGCAAGGACACCCGCACGGTGACCCAGGCTCTGAGCAAGCACGTGCGCCGCTTGCCGGACCAGTTGCGCTCCTCGCTCACCTGGGACCGCGGGACCGAGATGGCCGCACACGCGAAGTTCACGCTGGCCACCGACGTGAAGGTCTACTTCTGCGACCCCCAAAGTCCCTGGCAGCGCGGCTCCAACGAGAACACCAATGGACTCCTGCGCCAGTACCTGCCAAAGGGCACGGACCTATCGAAGTTCACGCAGTCTCAGCTCGACGCGATCGCCGCCAAGTTGAACACCAGGCCGAGGGAGACCCTCGGCTTCCAGACGCCGGCGGATACCCTGGAGGCGGCGTTGCGTTGAGGGATTGAGGGCACCGATGCGCAACTCGTGATGGACGCTGTGGTCAGTCCCGCCGTGGCGGTCGAGCCGGCCGAAGTCCGACCGGCCTCGGTTCGCGAGCATGTCCCGCTCGTCGTGGAACTTCGACGGCGGTCCCAATC
>DATAIY010000102.1:0-6370 GCA_036262475.1 Solirubrobacterales bacterium | reverse complement strand
GTTGCGGATGAGTCGTACCTCCGATGCCCAGAAGACAGCCTCGAGGAGCCCGGGGACGGTCCGGTCGGAGCCCGAGCGGCCGGATCCGCGGCCGGTGGGGCGCCGCGGCCTGACCGGGTCGATCGGCTCGCGCCGCCGCGGGGCGCTGCTGCGCCGGCTGCTCGCGCTCGGCGACTGGGTGGCGCTGATCGGGTCGCTCTTCGTCGTCACCGCGACGACCTCGACCACCGACGTCGCGACGCTGTTCTGGGCTCTGCTCTTCAGTCCGATCTGGATCCTCGTCGTCAAGCTCCACGGCCTCTACGACAACGACCATCGGCGGATCCGCCACAGCACCCTCGACGAGCTGCCCTCGCTGGTCTCGGCGAGCGTGCTGGGGACCCTCGTGCTCGACGGCCTGCTGGCGCTGAGCCCGGTCGGCCCGCTCTCCCCCACCAGCGCGATCGGAGTCGGGATCGGAACGCTGGTCGCCAGCTTCGCCTTCCGCGGCGTCCTGCGCTTCTTCTGGCACCGCCTCACCGGCGTCGCCGCCGGGCTCGTGATCGGCCCCGCGGCGGCGGTCGACACGATCGCGCGGCGGGTCTCGACCCACCCGGAGACCCGCCTGACCCTGGTCGGCTACCTCTCCTCGGAGGGGGACGACGCCGCCTCGGAGCTCCCCCGGCTGGGCTCGATCGCCGACATCTCCCGGGTCGCCCACGACTACGAGATCGAGCGCGTCGTGGTCACCGAACAGGAGATGAGCAAGCCGGCGGCCGAGCGGCTGATCGAGGAGTGCAAGGCCGAGGGCCTGGCGCTGACCTTCCTGCCCCAGCACTACGGGCTGCTCGGCCCCGGGATCGAGCTCAACCGCCTGGCCGAGCTGCCGGTGCTCGACTTCCGCTTCAGCGACCCGCCCCGCTCGACCCAGGCGATGAAGCGAGGCATGGATCTGGTCGTCTCGGGAGTCCTGCTGGCGCTGCTCTCGCCGCTGCTGGCGCTGGCCGCCGTGGCGATCCTGCTCGACACCGGCCGTCCCGTCTTCTTCCGCCAGCGCCGCGCCGGCAAGGACGGCGAGCCGTTCACGATGTTGAAGTTCCGCACCATGGTCGTCGACGCCGAGCAGCGGCTCGGGGAGCTGGTCGACCTGGCGAAGCTCGAGCAGCCGGCCTTCAAGATCCTCGACGACCCGCGGATCACCCGGACCGGCCGCCTCCTGCGGCGAACCAGCGTCGACGAGCTACCGCAGCTGATCAACGTCCTCCGCGGCGACATGTCGCTGGTCGGACCGCGGCCGGAGGAGGAGAGCGTCGTCGCGCTCTACGATGAGCGCCAGCGCGGCCGGCTGGCGATCAAGCCGGGACTGACCGGGCCGATGCAGGTCTACGGCCGCAGCGACCTCACCTTCGAGGAGCGGCTGGCGATGGAGCGCGACTACCTCGACAACCTCTCGCTGCTGACCGACCTGGCGATCCTGCTGCGGACGCCACGGGCGGTAATCCGCGGCGAGGGTGCCTAGACCGGCCCGGATGCAGCCGACCCCCGAGCTCGAGGTCGCGATCGTCAGCCACGGCGCCGAAGAGCTGCTGTGGCGGTGCCTGCGCTCGCTCGAGGACCATCCCGCGAGCTGCGAGACGCGGGTGACGGTGGTCGACAGCGGCAGCCCCGACTCGACCCCCGACATGGTCGAGCGCCAGTTTCCCTCGGTGCGGCTGCTGCGCCACGACAACATCGGCTTCTCCGCCGCCAACAACATCGTCCTGCGGGACAGTGGGGCGGCGGCGATGCTGCTGCTCAATCCCGACACCGAGGTCTATGCCGGAACCCTCGACGCGGCGCTGGCGCGGCTGCGCTCGGAGCCGCAGATCGGGATCGTCGGCTGCAAGCTGGTGACCGAGTCCGGAGAGCTCGACCACGCCTGCAAGCGCTCCTTCCCGACGCCGCTCAGCGCCCTCGCCCACTTCACCGGCGTCGGCCGCCCCGAGGATGCCACCGGCGCCCTCAGCCGTTACCGGGCGACCCACCTTGGCGACGACGAGCCCGGTGAGGTCGACGCCGTCAACGGCGCCTTCATGCTCTGCCGGGCCGAGGCGGTGCGCGAGGTCGGCCTGCTCGACGAGGGCTACTGGCTCTACATGGAGGACCTCGACTGGTGCCACCGCTTCTGGGACGCGGGCTGGAAGGTGTTCTACGAGCCGGCCGGCGTCGCCCTTCACGTCAAGGGCGGCTCCAGCGCCGGCCGCCGCGCCCCCCGCCAAGAGATCGCCTTCCATCGCGGCATGGGCCGCTTCTACCGGCGCTTTGACGCCCCCGAGCACAACCCCCTCCTCAACGCCGCCGTCTACACCGGGGTCGGCGCCAAACTCGCGATCAGCCTGGCCCGCACCGCGTTCGCGAACGGCAATAACCGTTGACGGGCCGATTTCCACTGATATGGACCGGTTTTCGGCCCATCGGCGCCTAGAAGGGGAGGGTCTCCGCGACCGCGGAGAGACGCGGGGCGCTCTTGTCGCGCTCGGAGAGGAGGGGATCGTCTACCTGCCACTCGACCCCGACGTCGGCGAGGTCGCTCAGCACCGCGAAGCCGTGGCCGAATCCGACCGGGATGAAGAGCTGGCGGTGCTTGACGTCGTCAAGCACGTGCGCCTCCCATTCGCCATACGTCAAGCAGCCGCGACGCAAATCGACGGCGACGTCCAGGATCGATCCACGGGGGCAGCGGACGAGCTTCGCCTGCCCCGGCTCGGTCTGGAAGTGGATGCCGCGCAGCGTCCCCTTGGCCGAGCGCGAATGGTTGTGCTGGACGAACTCGACGTCGACGCCGAGCTCGGCCCAGGCGTCGGTGCGGAAGCTCTCGACCATGAAGCCGCGCTCGTCGCCGTGGACGACCGGCTCGAGCAGGACCACGCCGGCGAGCTTCGTCGGCAACCGCTCCGGCATCAGCTCAGCGACCGCCCGTACTGCTTTTCGTAGTACTCGCGGTACTCGCCGGAGCGGATCGGCCCCCACCACTCCTCGTTGTCGCGATACCAGGCGACGGTCTTCTCCAGCCCCTCGGCGAAGTGGACCTGGGGCTCCCAACCGAGCTCGTCGCGGAGCTTGTCGGAGGCGAGCGAGTAGCGACGGTCGTGGCCGGGGCGATCGGTGACGTACTCGATCAGCGACTCGTCGGCGCCGGTCAGCTCGATCACCCGCTTGACCACCTCGATGTTCTTGCACTCGTCGGGGCCGCCGACGTTGTAAGCCTCGCCGGGACGGCCGTTCATCAGCACCGCGTGGATGCCGCGGCAGAAGTCCTCGACGTAGAGCCAGTTGCGGACCTGGCGGCCGTCGCCGTAGATCGGCAGCGAGTCGCCGTGGAGGGCGTTCAGCACCATCAGCGGGATCAGCTTCTCCGGGTACTGGCGCGGGCCGTAGTTGTTGGAGCCGCGGACGATCGAGGCCTCGGTCCCGTAGGTGTGGAAGTGGGCGGAGACGAGCAGATCCCCAGCCGCCTTGGTCGCCGAGTAGGGCGAGGAGGGATCCAGCGGCGAGGTCTCGGTGAAGGAGACGGAATCGATCGAGCCGTAGACCTCGTCGGTGGAGACCTGCAGGTAGCGGCCGACGCCGAGCTCGCGGGCGGCGTCGAGCAGGGTGCCGGTGCCGATCACGTGGGTGCGGGCGAAGGCGTCCTGGTCGTCGATCGAGCGGTCGACGTGGGACTCGGCGGCGAAGTTGACGACCGCTTCGGCGCCCGCCATCGCCTCGCGCACCTTCGCCGGGTCCTCGATCCCGCCGACCACGAGCTCGACCCCGTCCGGGAGGTTCTCGCGCCGGCCCGCGTAGGTGAGCTTGTCGAGCACGACGATCTCATGCTCGGCGCCGGCGATCCGGACGTAGGTGGAACCGATGAAACCGGCGGCGCCGGTGACCAAGAGCTTCATGAAGCCTCCATCTCCGCTTCTCGTTGGGCGAGATAGCCGGCCAGCCCGTCGTGCCAGGAGGGCAGCCGGATCGCGTGCTCGCGCTGGCTCGTCAGCGCCGAGAAGGGCGGCCGCGGGGCCGGGCGGCCCAGCATCTCGGTCGTCCCCGACAGCACCTTGCACTCGACCTTGGCCTGCTCGAAGATCCCGCGGGCGAATTCGTACCAGGAGCATTTGCCCGCCGCGGCCATGTGGTGGATTCCGTACTCGATCCCCTCGATCAGGCGGACGATCCCGTAGGCGAGGTGCCAGGTGTAGGTCGGCGAGCTGACCTGGTCGCGGACGACCAGGACCTCGTTCTGGGTGCTCGCCAGCCGCAGCATCGTCTCGACAAAGTTGGGGCCGCCGATCCCGAACAGCCCGGCGGAGCGGACGATGAAGTGGCGCTTGTTGGCGGCGGCCGTCACCTCCTCGCCGGCGAGCTTGGTGCGGCCGTAGGCCGACAGCGGGGCCGGCTGGTCGCTCTCGACATAGGGCAAGCCCTTGGCGCCGTCGAAGACGTAGTCGGTGGAGACGTAGACGACCGCGGCGCCGAGCTTGGCGGCGGCCGCGGCGACGTTGCCGGCGCCGGTGCCGTTGACCGCGAAGGCGGCCTCCTCGGCCTCCTCGGCGCCGTCGACGTCGGCCCAGGCGGAGCAATTGATGACGACGCCTGGCCGCTCCATGTCGAACTTCTTCTCGAGCCCGGGAGCGCCGGTGACGTCGAGCTCGCGGCGGCCGAAGCCGACGACGTCGTGGCCGGCGTTGCCGGCGGCGAGCATCACGTCGCGACCGAGCATGCCGGCGGCTCCGGTGACGAGCAGCTTCATCGCGCCGACGTCATTAGACGATTTCGATCTCGGAGCTGTCGCCGACCAGGAGGCGGAGCGTCTTCGGCATCCCGTCGCTGCGGGTCAGCTTGACGTTGCGGCCCAGCAGGCTCGCCTCCATCCGCGTGCCGAGGTCCTCGACCACCGAGCCGGAGAGCACGATCGAGTGCTCGACCTCGGAACGGGTGATGTGAACGCCCTCGCCGATCGACGTGTAGGGGCCGATGTAGGCGTCCTCGATACGGGCGCCGGCGCCAATCACGGCGGGGCCGCGGATCACCGAGCCGGCCACTACCGCCCCCTTCTCGACCACCACCCGGCCCTCGACCCGGGACTCCTCGTCGATTTCCCCCTCGAGCCGCGTCTCCAGCTCCTCGAGGACGAGCCGGTTGGCCTCGAGCATGTCGGCGAGCTGGCCGGTGTCCTTCCACCAGCCGCGCACGACCTCGGACTGGACCCGCTGGCCGTCGTCGATCAACGCCTGGATCGCCTCGGTGATCTCGTACTCGCCGCGCCAGGAGGGCTCGAGGCCGCGGGCAGCCTCGAAGATCGAGGAGCTGAACAGGTAGACGCCGACCAGAGCCAGGTTCGAGGGCGGGTCTTTGGGCTTCTCGATCAGGCGCACGATCTGTTCGCCGTCGAGCTCGGCGACGCCGTAGGAGCTGGGATCGTCGACCGGGGTGAGCAGAATCAACGCGTCCGGTTCGTCCTTGATGAAGGTCGAGACGAGGCCGCGCAGGCCGTCGCGCAGGAGGTTGTCGCCGAGGTACATGACGAAGGGCGAGCCGCCGATGAACTCCTCAGCGGTGAGAACCGCGTGGGCGAGCCCGGCCGGCTTGTCCTGGACGATGTAGGTGATCGTGGCGCCGAAGGCCGAGCCGTCCCCGGCCGCCTCGCGGATCTCCCCGCCGGTCTCAGGGGCGATGATGATCCCGATCTCGGTCACCCCGGCATCGACCAGCGCCTCGATCCCGTAGAACAGCACGGGTTTGTTGGCGACGGGCACCAGCTGCTTCGCCGAGGTGTGAGTGATGGGGCGCAGCCGCGTTCCAGCGCCGCCGGAGAGGATCAATCCCTTCAGAGTCTCCATGCGAGGCTGCAACCCTACTTACTGGGAGAAATACCCGTGCAAGCCGCCGTCTACATACCCAACTACAACGGATCCGAGCGCCTCGCGCGGACACTGCGGAGCCTGCGCGAGCAGAGCCGCCCACTCGACGTCGTCGTCGTCGACAACGGCTCCGAGGACGAATCGGTGGCGCTGGCGCGGCGGGATTTCCCGGAGGTGACGGTCCTCGAGCTGGGGCAAAACCTCGGCTTCGGGCCGGCGCTCAACCGCGCCGTCGCCGCCCACCCTGCCGATTCGCTGATCCTGCTCAACAACGACGTCGAGTGCGAGCCGCGCTTCCTCGAGGCGATGCTGGACGGCCTCGGAGCGGGCGTCCAGGCGGTCGCGGGGGTGCTGGTCCAGGAACGCTCGCCGGAGCTGATCGACTCCGCCGGGGTCGTCGCCGACGCCACCCTGATGGGCTTCGACTACCTCCACGGCGAGCCGCTCGCCGCCGCGCTCACCGCCGCCGACCCGCTCGGGCCCACCGGCGCCGCCGCCCTCTACCGCCG
>DATAIY010000101.1:0-3088 GCA_036262475.1 Solirubrobacterales bacterium | reverse complement strand
GAGGGCATACGGATGGCGCGCTCAGTGTCGAGACTCCGAGCCGGCGAGGAGCCGGGTCTGCTTTGATTCGGGCATGGAGGGAAGCCCCTTCAACCTGTTCGGCGACCCCGACGAGTTCCGCGCCCGCATGGAGGAGCTCTCGGAGCAGATGCAGTCCTCCCAGCGTGTCGCCTGGGCCGATAACGCGATCAAGCTCGCGGTCGAGATGACCGTCGCCTCGATCGGCCGCCTCGACCTCACCGGCAACGCTGACGAGCAGGCGATTCAGGTGCGCGACGCGATCCGCGTCCTCTTCCCGGAGGCCGTGACGCTGGTCCGCGAGGCCCGCGAAGGCCTCTCCTAGAGCAGTTCGAAGCGCAGCGAGTAGACGGCGCCGCGGCCGATCAATCCGCCCGCCAGCTCCACCGGAAGCGCGACCAGCAGCGCCGGGATCGCCAGCACGACGCTGGCCAGGGCGTCGATGCGCCGCTGCCAGCGCTCCTTCGCCGGTACCGCCTGAGCACGCCCGAGGGCGCCAAGGGCGACGTTGTGGCCGAGGGTGACGCTGTTGAGCATCGTCTGCCAGGTCGCCGTCATTCCCGCGGCGGGCGCCCAGCGATGAGCCTTGACGACCTGGTCCCGGCGGGCGACGAGGCGGCGCGCCGACTCGACCGTGAACAGGTACCGGGACTGGGGCTCGAGACCGGCCCAGCCGGCGCTGCCGAGCGAGCAGGCGAAGCTGGCGCGGTTGGATATCCGCGGCTCGCCCTCATCGCCGAGGCGGTCGAGCTCCCGCAGCGCCTCCTCGGGGTCCGCGTCCTCGCCGACGACGCCCAGTCCGCAGCTCTCGCAACGGCTGACGGCGCCACCGAGGCCGGGCCGCGACGAGAGCCAGCCAAACAGCGGCTCACCGCAGGCGGGGCAGGGCGGGTTGTCGGGGCCGGCTCCGGCCTCGAGCGGGACGACGTGGGTGGGCTGCGCATCGCTCAAGACACAGGTAGCGTACGACTCGTGCGGCTCAGCGAGATCATGACTGCCGGCGTCATCACGGCGACGCCGGAGACGAGCGCGCTCGACGTCGCCAGGCTGATGCGCGACAACCGGGTCGGCTCGATCGTCATCGTCGACTCGGCCGGCAGTCCGCTGGCGATGGTCACCGATCGCGACCTGGCCCTTCGAGTCTTCGCCGAGGGCCTGTCCGCGGAGTCGCCGGTGATCGATTGCGCCTCGCGACCGCTGGTCAGCGGCGAACCGGAGATGGAACTGGTCGAGGCGGCGGCGCTGATGGTCCAGCACCGCGTCCGGCGGTTGCCGGTGGTCGCCGGCGAGCGGCTGGCGGGGATCGTCACCCTCGACGACATCGCCGTCCGCAGCGGCAACCTCGAACTGGCGCAGAAGATGACCCAGGACGTGATCCAGGGGGCGCTGCCCCAGTTCTACTTCCACGAGAGGGGCTAAGACGAGAGTGGGCAAAACCCGAAGGCAGATCCTGGAGTGGGAGTCGAAGTGGTCGTTGCCGACCGGGGCGGTGACCTTCGTCGGCGTCGGCCTGCTGATCGCCGCGGCCTTCGTCATCGGCTCCGTCAACGGCAGCGGCGACGCGGAACTGCTGCGCGCCGCGAAGGAACACAGCTCCGACGTCACCCTCTCCTCGGCGCTCGAGGCGATCGGGTTCGTCCTCCTCGTCGCACCGCTCTATTTCCTCTTCCGCGCCGCCTCGTCCCGTACCGACCGGATGCGCAACCAGCTGGTCGGCCTGGTCATCGCGGCGCCCCTCTTCTTTGCCGCCTCCGCCGTGCTCAACGCCGCCGCGACCAACGAAGCCGCCGACCAGTTCTCCTCCGGCCAGGCGCGCTCGACGCTGACCGCGAAGGAAGCGGAAACCGAATGCAAATCCGACCTCAAGGACAAGGGCGCGAAGGAATTCGGCGAAGAACACGAAGCCACCGGCAAGACCCCGACCGAAGACTGCGTCTCCACCAAGGTGTCCAACGACGAAGCGACCAACGCGCTCAGCGACGCCACCTACCGCGGGGTCGCGACCGGCTTCGGTCTCGGTGGGCGCCTCGGGCTCGCCGTCGCGCTCTTCTACAGCTGCCTTTACGGGATGCGGACGGGTCTGCTCTCGCGTTTCTGGGGATCGCTGGGGATGGCGCTCGGCGTCGCGGCGCTGCTGCTGCTGGTTCAGTTCACGCTGATCTGGTTCATCTACTTCGGCCTGCTGCTGATTGGAAAACTCCCCGGTGGAAAACCACCCGCCTGGGCGGCAGGGGAAGCGATCCCCTGGCCCACCCCGGGACAGAAAGTGGCGGCGGAAATAGAACCGCCGGACCCCGACGTCATCGACGTCGAGCCCCCCGAGTCCCCTGAACCTCCGAGCAACGGCTCCGGCGGCGGCCGCCGCAAGCGCAAGCGCCGCGGCTAGCCCACCCCGAAGGGCGAGCTGAGTAGGGGCGAAGCGTCTTGTACTTCTTGCTTCCCACGACCTCGGACAGCCACCAGCCGCCCCACAAAGAAATTGAGCGAAGCCCCTACTCAGCTCGCCCTGCACCGGCGCGCTTGCGCTGCGTCCGAATCTCGCTCATGATCCGCTCCAGCCGCGGCTCGACAGAGGTGTCGACATGGCTCATCGCGGCGGCGACGCCGGGGTGGATCGCGGCGATCCGCTCATGCATCGCCTGCGCGACGGCGCGGTAGGTCGGGTGCCCCTCGCGGCCGGAGCGCAGCTCGATCAGGTGCATCGCCTCACGGGCGTTGAGGTCGAGCGTGTAGCGGATCCGATAGGCGAGGCTGAGCGCGTAGGGGGCCTGCTCGCGCAGGCCGGCCGCCGCCAGTCGCTCGAACTCTCCACGCGAGATCTCGAGGGCGCGGTCGAACTCACCGCCCACCCCCGCTTCCCGCACCTCCTCGGGCACGCCGGCGCCGAGATCGGGGCCGAGCCGCTGCCACTGGCAGGTCAGCATCCGGTGGCGCTGGAGGTCGCGGAAGGCGCCGTAGTCGGAGACGATCTCGAAGCGGTAGCGCAGCGCCTCCCAGCCGCGGCCGGGCTTGTGGCGGCGGTTGCGGCGGTCCCCGGCCAGGCCGGCGATCAGTTGCGCGCGCTGATCGG
>DATAIY010000100.1:0-3068 GCA_036262475.1 Solirubrobacterales bacterium | reverse complement strand
TCGCTGCCGGTCGCCGACGGCGTCCTCTCGCCGCCCTGGGCCGAAGGGGAGGACTTCGAATTGTTCGGCTACTCGCTGGAGGAAACCCGCGAATTCGCCGGCACCTGCCTGATGCGGCGCCTCAAAGTCATCGGCCTTTAGGACCTATCCCCGGTAGAGCCGGCGCAAGTCGCGCAGCATGCGCCTTCTTGAAGGCGACCAGGCCGCTGGCGAGTTGGAGCAGGGCGAGGTGGTTCTCATCCTCCTTGGACCAGCGGATCAGGATCGCGCGGTTGCGGTTGAGCCATGAATGAGCGGCCTCGACGAGCCAACGGCGCGCCCTGCCGTCGGGGTGGAGCTGCTTCAGCTCGATCTCCCCTCCCCGGGCACGGATCTGGGGGGTGAGGTCGTAGTCGGCGATGAGGTCGCGGACTCCTTGGTTGTCGTAGGCCTTGTCAAGGCAGAGGCCTTGGGGGTCGGCTTCGCTCGGTTCGGGGGGCTCGATCGGGCTCGAGTCGAGCGTTGCCTTCAGCAGCTTGTGATCGTTGCCGTTGGCCCCCTCGTGGTCGAGCCCGAGCGTGACCCCGGCCGCCTCAACGAGGAGCGAGCGCTTCGCCCCCCTTTGGCTCTGTCGGTTGGATTGGGGCCGGTCCTCAGAGCACCCAGCGGCGCCTTTGCCATCGCCCCGTCAGCGGCCAGCCACGCCCAATCAATGCCGACGGCTTCGTCGTAGTCGAGCAGGCCCTGGCGCCAGATCTCGGGCAAGACCCCGGCCCGCTCCCACTCCTGCAAGCGCCGGTGCGCCGAGGAGGACGAGCAGACCCCGGTTACGTTCAACGCATTCCACCGCATCCCCGTGCGCAGCACCAAGAGGATCGCGTTCATCGCCTCGCGAGCGGGCACCCGGGGCTTATGGCAGCCCAAGCGATGCGGCGCTGGGGGCGGCAAGAGCGGCTCGATCCGCTCCCACAGCCAGTCGGGAATCCGCCAGCCGTCGTCCTTCGATACGAGACCCATGATCGACCTCCTGGTCGTCGGAAGTCCTGCCACGACCATTGGGTTCGACACGGGCTGCACCGGCCCTACAGGGCTAGGCCCTCAGAGGTTCTGAATCTCAGCCGCGATGTCGGCTGCGACCTTTTTGGCGTCGCCGAAGAGCATCGAGGTGTTGGGCTCGTAGAAGAGGTCGTTGTCGATGCCGGCGAAGCCGGGGCTCATCGAGCGCTTGATCACGATCACCTGCTGGGCCTGGTCGACTTCGATGATCGGCATCCCGGCGATCGGGCTGTTCGGGTCGTTCTTGGCCGCCGGATTGGTGACGTCGTTGGCTCCGATCACCACGGCCACGTCGGTGCGAGGCATCTCCGGGTTGATCTCGTCCATCTCCCGCAGCTGCTCGTAGGGCACGTCGGCCTCGGCCAAAAGCACGTTCATATGGCCGGGCATGCGGCCGGCCACCGGGTGGATCGCGTAGCTGACGGTGACTCCGCGCTTCTCCAGCTCGTTGGCCATCTCCTTGACGGCGTGCTGGGCCTGGGCGACAGCGAGGCCGTAGCCGGGCACGATCACGACGCTGTCGGCGTAGGCGAGCTTGATCGCCGCGTCCTGGGCGCCGATCGAGACGTACGGCCGCTCCTCGGTGGAGCCCCCACCGCCACCCGAGGGCGCCCCGCCGAAGCCGGCAAAGAGGACGTTGGCCACCGAACGGTTCATCGCCGTCGCCATCTCCATTGTCAGGATCGTTCCCGAGGACCCGACCAGGGTGCCGGCGACGATCAGCACGACGTTGTCGAGGGCGAAGCCTGCGGCGGCGGCGGAGAGGCCGGTTAAGGCGTTGAGGAGCGAGATCACGACCGGCATGTCGGCACCGCCGATCGGCAGCACGACGAGGTTGCCGAGCAGCGCCGCGGCGATCAGGACTCCGATGAAGATCGCCTGCGAGGGGTCGCCGTTGTTGACGGCGATGTCGACGCAGCCGGCGAGGATCAGAACCAGCAGCAGTCCGTTGATCACCTGCTGACCGGGAACCGACAGCGGTTTGGTCGAGATCAGGTCCTGGAGCTTGGCGAAGGCGATGATCGACCCCCAGAAGGAGACCGACCCGACGACCGCGGCAAAGAGCGTGGGGATCAGCGTTTCAAGCGGGATCGTCTCCCCGAGGGAGATCCCATGGCGGATCTCCGACCAGGCGATCAGCGCCACCGCGCCGCCGCCTACGCCGTTGTAGAGGGCGACCATCTGCGGCATCTCGGTCATCTGCACCCGAGTCGAGGCGATCACGCCGATCGCGGTGCCGATCCCGAGGCCGAGGGCGATCAGGCCCCAGTTGCCGATCCCGTCGAGCAGCAGCGTGGTGATGACGGCGACCGCCATGCCGACCGCGGCGATCATGTTCCCCTGCTTCGCGGTCCTCGGGTGGGTGCCGCGTTTGATCCCGATGATGAAGAGGGAGAAGGCGACGATGTAGAGCGCGGTGGCGGCGTCGCCACCCGGCTTCAGTACGGCCTCGTAGATCACGAGCCGCCTTTCTTCTCAGCGTCGGCTTTCGGTTTCGGCTTTTTGGAGAACATCCCCAGCATCCGGTCGGTGACCAGGAAGCCGCCGACGATGTTGATCGTGCCGAAGGTGATCGCGATCGTGCCGATGATGTACTCGAGCGGGTCGTTGGCGTAGCCGACGACGATCAGCCCGCCCAGCATCACGATCCCGTGGATCGCGTTGGTCTGGGACATCAGCGGCGTGTGCAGCGTGGTCGGGACCTTGGAGATCACCTCGAAGCCGACGAAGGCGGCGAGAACGAGGATCGTGATCTCGGTGAAAAGCGTCATCTACTTTGCCGCCCTCTCGTTTTTGATCTCCCCACCCTGGGTGATGCAAGCGGCGGCGACGATGTCGTCCTCGAAGTCGACCTTGACCGTGCCCTCCTCCGTGATCAGCAGCCCGAGCAGGTTCTCGAGGTTCTTGGCGTAGAGCTGGGACGCTGGGGCGGGCATCTCCGAGGCGAGGTTGCGCGGGCCGATCACCTTGACGCCGTTCTCGACCACGGTCTCCCCCGCGACGGTCAGCTCGCAGTTGCCGCCGGTCTCGGC
>DATAIY010000099.1:0-4126 GCA_036262475.1 Solirubrobacterales bacterium | reverse complement strand
ACGTCGAACACCCCCCGCAGGGTCTGGCCGGACTTCAGGGATGAGACGGTGCCGCCAATTTCGGCGGAGAGTTTCGCCGGCGTGACCGAACCGTCGGCCAGTTTCGCCGTGGTTACGTTGGCGTTCGCCAGTTTGTTGGTGGTGATGACCCCGTTCTTGATCGTGCTGGCGATCACCGCGCCGGCGGCGAGCTTGGGGGTCGAGATCGCCCCGTTGCCGATGTTCCCTGGACCGACCGAGTTCGGGCCGAGCTTGCCGGAGACCACCGACTTCGGCGCCAGCTTGCCGCTGGTGACGGCGGCCTTGCGGATCGCGCCGGCGGTGACCGCTCCGTGCTTGAGCTGCTGGGGACCGACGCTGTGCTTGGGCAGGCCGGCCGCGACGGCGGCGCCGCCGAGGGCGACGAACAGCGCGATCGAGGCGATCACGTTCGAGTAGGTGAGCTTCGGGCGAAGTCTGGATTTCATCTGCTGCGGCTCCTTTTCTCGCTTTTCAGGCGTCATTCGAGCCCGCGGAGGTGAACACCTTCGTTTGATCGGGCATACTTCCTCAACATGGATAAGGCAGAGTTGATTTGGCAGAACGGCGAGTTCGTTGCCTGGGAGGACGCGAAGGTTCACGTGCTCAGCCATGGCCTGCACTACGGCACCGGCGTCTTCGAGGGAATTCGCTGTTATGAGACCGAGCGCGGACCGGCGGTCTTCCGCCACCGCGAGCACCTCTCCCGGCTCGAGAAGTCGGCCGAGCTCTACTACTTCGAGCTGCCCTACACGGCCGAGGAGTTGCACCTCGCGACCAACGAGTTGCTGCGCCGGATAGGCCTCAGTTCCGGCTATATCCGCCCCCTGGCCTTCCGCGGTTACGGCGAAATGGGGCTCTACGCGAAAAACGCCCCGATCGAGGTGATCGTTGCCGCCTGGCCCTGGGGCAGCTACCTCGGCGATGAGGGCAAGGAGAAGGGCATACGGGCCAAGGTCTCCTCATGGCGGACGATCTCGGGCGACAGCCTGATTCCGCACGCCAAGGCCTCGGGCCAGTACCTCAACTCGATCCTGGCGAAAACCGAGTCAGCCAACTCCGGCTATGACGAGGCGATCCTGCTCGACCAGCACGGCAGCGTCTCCGAGGGCTCCGGCGAGAACGTCTTCATCGTCCGCGACGGCGTCCTGATCACGCCCGGCCACACCTCGGCGATCCTCGACGGGATCACCCGCAACTCCGTGGTCCAGATCGCGACCGACCTCGGCTACAGGGTCGAGGAGCGAGCGATCGCCCGTGCCGAGCTCTACCTAGCTGACGAGGTCTTCCTCACCGGCACCGCAGCCGAGTTGGTTCCGGTGCGGGAGGTCGACGACCACCCGCTCGGCGAGCCGGGAGAGATCACCCGCGTGATCCAGGCGAAATTCGAGGACGCCCTGCACGGGCGCGCCGAGGAGTACCTGGAGTGGCTGGACTTCATCGAGGCGCCGGCCGAGGTTGACGCCACGGATAGGGTCAGTTCCTGATGCACCGTCTTTTCGAGGCAATCGGGCGAATTACCGCAGCCGCCTAGCGGCTGGCGCGGCGATGCCGTGTGCGTGGGCCCAAGCGCCCTCTCCCCGATCTTCAGACTCGAAAGGCATCAGATGGAACAGGTGAAGCTCTACGACACGACCTTGCGCGACGGAATGCAGGGCGAGGGGATGTCGCTCTCGGCATCGGAGAAGGCGCGGGTCGTCCTCGCGCTCGACTCGCTCGGGGTGCAGATGATCGAGGCCGGCTTCCCGAGCTCGAACCCGAAGGAGGTGGAGCTCTTCGAGCAGCTGGCCGAGCTCGAGTTGGAGCAGGCGACGATCTGCGCCTTCGGCATGACCAGGCGCCGCGGGGTTGCGGCGGAGGAGGATCCCGACCTGCTGACCCTGGTCGACTCCTTCACGCCCGCCGTCACCCTGGTCGGCAAGACCTGGGGCCTGCACCTCGAGAAGGTGACGAAGGTCTCCCGCGAGGAGAACCTGGCGATGATCGCCGACTCGGTCGCCTTCTGCGCCGAGCGCGGCAAGCGGGTCGTCTACGACGCCGAGCACTTCTTCGACGGCTACCGCGACGACCCCGGCTACGCGCTCAGCTGCCTGCAGGCGGCGATCGATGCCGGGGCCGAGAACGTCGCCCTCTGCGACACCAACGGCTCCAGCCTGCCGAGCCAGATCGCCGAGGCGACCGCCGCCGTCAACGCCCGCCTCGGGGAGAGGATCGAGATCGGGATCCACGTCCACGACGACATCGGCTGCGGAGTCGCCAACTCGCTCGCCGCGGTCCGCGAGGGAGCGAGGGTCGTCCAGGGCACCGTCAACGGCTACGGCGAGCGTTGCGGCAACGCCAATCTGACCACGATCTTGCCCACTCTGCAGCTGAAGATGGGCTTCGAGGTGGTCAGCGAGGAGCAGCTCGCCTCACTCGCCGAGACGGTCCACTTCGTCGATGAGCTCTGCAACGTGACCCCGAATCCGGATGCTCCCTACGTCGGCCGCAACGCCTTCGCCCACAAGGGCGGGATGCACGTCGCCGGAATCGAGGCCGACGCGCGCACCTTCGAGCACATCGACCCGGCGACGGTCGGGAACCACCGCAACGTGCTTCCTTCGGAGCTCTCGGGCAGGGCGACGATCCGCAGCCAGGCCGAGCAGGCAGGCCTGGAGATGGACGACGAGGCCGCGGCGCGGGCGGTCGAACGACTGAAGGAACGCGAGCACGACGGCTACCACTACGAGGCGGCCCCGGCCTCCTTCGAGCTGCTGCTGCGCCGCGAGGCCGGCAGCTACAAGCCGCTGTTCAAGCTCGAGAGCTACCGCGTCGTCACCGAGAAACGCGCCGGCGGCGAGGTCGAGACCGAGGCGACGATCAAGGTTGAGGTCGACGGCAAGCGCTACCTGCGCGTGGCTGAGGGCAACGGCCCCGTCAACGCCCTCGACCGTGCCCTGCGCGGGGCGATCGTCGACCGCTACCCGCACCTCGCCGACATCGAGCTGAGCAATTACAAGGTCCGCATCCTCGACGAAGCCCACGGCACCGGCGCCGTCACCAGGGTCCTGCTCGACTCCGCCGATGGCGGTCGCGAGTGGGGCACGATAGGCGTCTCGGAGAACATCATCGAGGCCTCCTGGCAGGCGCTCGTCGACTCGCTGGAGTACGCCTTCCAGTGAGCGCCGCCGAGGAGATCCCGCTCGCCCGCCCCGAGATCGGTCCGCGCGAGGAGGAGCTGGCGCTGGAGGTGCTGCGCTCCGGCCGGCTCTCGCTGGGGCCGATGGGGGAGCGCTTCGAGCGCGACTTCGCCGCCTGGCTCGGGACCGAGGATGCGGTCGTCGTCTCCAGCGGCACCACCGCCCTGCACCTCGGCGTGCGGGCGCTCGAGTGGGGTTCCGGCGACGAGGTCCTCACCAGCCCCTTCAGCTTCGTCGCCTCGGCCAACTGCCTGCTCTATGAGGGGGCCCGCCCGGTCTTCTGCGACGTCGACCCCGAGACCCTCAACATCGGCCCCGAAGCCGCCTCGGCTGCGCTCGGGGAGCGCACCGCCGGGCTGCTGCCGATCCACATCTTCGGCTACCCGGCGGCGATGCCGGAGTTGGAGGCGCTCGCCTCAGCCAACGGGCTCGGGATCCTCGAGGACGCCTGCGAGGCGCTCGGGGCCGTCGACTCCGAGGGCCGGGCCGTCGGCACCCGCGGCAACCTCGCGACCTTCGCCTTCTACGCCAACAAGCAGATGACGACGGGGGAGGGGGGGATGATCGTCCCCGCCGGCTCCAAGTCCGCCGCCCGCCTGCGCAGCGAGCGCAACCAGGGCCGCGCCGCCGACATGGGCTGGCTCGACCACGGCGGTCTCGGTTTCAACTACCGGCTCTCCGATCTGGCCTCGGCGCTCGGCGTCGCCCAGGTCGAGAGGCTCGACTCGCTGCTGGACAGGCGCGGCGCCGTGGCCGACCTCTACGAGCAGGCCCTGGCTGAGGTCGAGGGCGTGCGGGTGCCGATCTCCGGGCGCGGCCTGGAGCGCCGCAGCTGGTTCGTCTACGTCGTACGCCTCGATCAGGGTGTCGACCGCGAGGCGACGATCGCCCGCCTGGCCGAGCGCGGCGTCGCCAGCAAGGCATATCTC
>DATAIY010000098.1:0-5218 GCA_036262475.1 Solirubrobacterales bacterium | reverse complement strand
GGGCGATCTCGGTGCCGAAGGTGAGGATCGGTTTGATCTTCAGCGCCGAGCCGAGCAAGGCCCGGGCGGCGCCGATGCGACCGCCGCGACGAAGGTACTCGAGGGTGTCGAGGCAAAACCAGATCTCGAGGCCTTCGCGGGCCTCGTTGACTGCGTCGACCACCTGCTCGAGGGCCAGCCCCCGCTCGGCGGCGTCGGCGGCGCGCCCGCCGCGAAGAAGAGCTAGACCCTCAGCCCTTGTCGATCTGCTTGGCGAGGCGGCGCATCGCTTTGCCGAGGGCGCGGCGGAGAAAGGCGCGAGAGAGCGGCGGGATGATGCGTTCGGAGCGTGGCACCGCGACCCATTCGAGCTCGAAGCTGACCTTGGTCCCGCCCTGGGGGAGCTCGTCGAGCCGGTAGGTGCCGCGGGTGCGGCGCTTGCCGGCGGAGCTGACCGCCTCCTCGACGGTCCGCTCGGGCTGCTCGGACTCGACCACCTCGAAATCCGCCCATTCGCGCGAGCCGGGTGCGCTAACCCTCGCCCGCCCTTTCGCGCCGACTCCGCGCGCCGGCCCGGAGAAGCTCCAGTCGACGAACATGTGGTCCATGAACGTCGCGTGGTTGGTGAGCAGGTCGAGGTACTCGAAGACCTCCTCGCGGGGTTTCGACACCGTGGTCGAAACGTTGACGGGCTTCACCGCCCGATCCTAGATCCTCAGCCAGGGGAGCCGGGCTCAGGCTGAGCCTCGTCGGGGTAGCGGCCTCGAACGCCCCCAGGCCGACGATCAACAGTGTCGCCTCATCGCCGGTCATCGCATCCGCTTGCGTCTCTGGTCGTGCACGGCCTGGAGTCGGACTCGCGCGGGGCGTGAAGCTCACTCCTCCAGGGAAGAACGGCCGTACTGGTCGGGGATCGACCCCCATCCCCAGATCGCCACCGGGCCCGAAGGCGTTGCGCCGTACTCCTCGAGCGGATCGGCTTTCTCTGGCCCGACCGTGCATCCATGGCGCCAGTCATCGCCAAAGTCGAAGACGTACTCGAAGACATCGCCGGGCTTGACCTCTTTCGTCACCTTCAGGGCGCTCTCATCGAGCCACTGTTCGGGGCAGTCGGGATCGAAGATGCCGATCCTGCGACCGTCGGCGAGCTCGAAGCTATGCAAATGGGCTAGATCCCAACGGGCGAAGGCGCCATCGATCGCCTCCGCTAGGTTCCCGAAGGAGTGCCGTGGGCCGACGATGAAAATGCGGCCGGGGGACGGCTTGCAGTCCATCCCCCTTCCACTCAGGAGGTCAACCCGAATCCGCAGCCAGGTCCGCGCCATCGCCGCGGAAGCCTACGGGATTTTGAGACAGCTTCTAGACTAAGACGCCGCGAGCTGATTGACCCCCGCTCAACTCCCTCGGATTGCCTTTCCGACGATGTTCTTCATCCGGGTTCTGTCGCGCTGAGGCAGCGTGTTGGTCCGGCCCTTCGACTTCTTGGCGAGGGTCCAGAACTCCTCCTGCTCCTTCTCGGTCAGGTTCTTCTGAACCCGATCGCGCCCCTTGCTGGCGAGCCAGAGGGAGACGGTCCAGACCATCTTCCATGGGATTCGGTTCCAGACGGCGGGCGCGGCGCGGCGGGCGATCCAGAGGGGCATGCCGCCAGGCTACCCCGCGACCGCTGGTCGAAGCCTGGATCCGGGAATGTGGTCGTCGCCCGAGGCTAGGCTGCGGTCGCTACGTCCCGTCCAACGCCTCAAACCGTGATCAAGCGCTTCGCCGACGCCGTCACCGGTCCGCGCGGGCGCTGGGTGACGATCGCGATCTGGCTCGCGATCGGCGTTGCCGGCTTCCTCGCCCACTCGCACATCGATGACGTCACCGCGGCCGGTCAGAGCGGCTTCCTCCCCAGGGACGCGGAATCGACCCGCGCCCTCGATGTCCTCGAGCACAGTCAGAAGAGCGGCGAAGAGGTCCCCGTGGTCCTCGTCTTCGAGCGCAACGGGGGCCTGAGCAAGGCCGACCTGAACGCGATCGGGCGGATCGGCGACGGACTCGACGCGTTGAAGATCACCGGCGCCACCCCGATCGTCGACCCGCTCTCCGGGACACCGCGGCTCCGCTCGGCGACGTGGCGAAGGTCGCCAAAGGCGTCGGGCCGATCTCCCGCGACGGCGAAGCGGCGCTGGTGGTGCTGGCGATCGACGCCGGCGACCGCGGCGCGATCGTCTCCGGTGTCCACACCATCCGCAGGTACCTCGCCGAACACAAGCGGGCGGGCCTCAACGCCTACGTGACTGGGCCCGGCGGGATCGCCGCCGCCCTCGAGCAGGTTGCCAACGAAGCCGGCAAGACGCTGCTGATCGCGACCCTCAGCCTCGTCCTGATCCTGCTGCTCGTCGTCTACCGAGCGCCGATGCTGGCGCTGCTGCCGCTGCTCGCCGTCGGCGCCGCCTACATGGTCGCCACCGGCATCGCCTACCTGCTGATCGAGGCCGGTGCGATCACGGTCAACACCGAGGGCACGTTCCTCTTACTCGTGCTCATATTCGGCGCCGGCACCGACTACTCGCTGCTGCTGGTCCACCGCTATCGCGAGGAGCTGCAGAGCGGCAAGACGCCACAGCTGGCCCTCCCCACCGCCCTCAGCGAGAGCGTTCCGGCCATTGCCGCCTCGGGCGGGACGGTGATCGCGGCGATGCTGGTGCTGCTGGTCGCCGACCTGCAGTCGACCCACTGGCTCGGCCCGATCCTCGCGATCGGCATCGCGGTGATGCTCCTCGCCGCCTTCACGCTGCCCCCGGCGCTGCTCTCGCTGCTGGGGGAGCGCGCCTTCTGGCCGGCGGCCGGTTCGGCCAAACCCGCGGGGCGCAGCCGCTGGACCGGAGTCGCCGAACTGGTGCGGCGGCGCTCGCGGCCGATCGTCGTCCTCGTCTCCGCCGGCCTCATCGTGCTTGCGCTCGGCAACTTCACCCACCACGGCACGATCGGGTTCGGTCAGGGGGAGACGCGACCGACCAACTCCAGCCGCGGCACCGCGGTCCTCGACGAACACTTTCCCCCCGGCATCGGCTCACCGCTGACCGCGGTCGTCAGGGCGAAGGACGTCGGCCCGGTGGTGGAAGGGATGAAGAAGCTCCCATCGGTCAAGCTGGCGCTGCCGGCCCCGGCCACCAGCGGCACCGACGAGACGGTGATCGTCCTCATCCTGCGCGGCAACCCCTACTCGGGCGAAGCCGCCGAAGCGGTCGAGGGCATCCGCGAACGCCTCCACGCGATCGCCCCAACCGGCCTGCTCGGCGGCATCCCGGCCGAGAACCACGACATCGAGCAGACCAACGCCCACGACACGAAGCTGATCGTCCCCCTGGTCCTGCTCGTGGTGGGCCTGATCCTGGCGCTGGTGCTGCGCGCCTTGGTCGCGCCGGCCTACCTGATGCTCACCGTGGTCGCCTCCTTCGCGGCGACACTGGGCCTCTGCACCTTCACCTTCTCTGAGCTCGGGAGCGAAGGGATCGCATTCAACCTGGTCCTGCTCTCGTTCTTGTTCCTCCTCGCCCTGGGGGTCGACTACAACATCTTCCTGATGGCGCGGGCACGCGAAGAGTCCGCCGCCAGGGGCACCCGTGAGGGAACCATGGTCGCCCTCGTCAACACCGGCGGCGTCGTGACCGGCGCCGGGCTGATCCTCGCCGGGACCTTCGCGACCCTGACCCTGCTGCCGCTGGAGGAGCTGGTGCAGATCGGCGCCACGGTCGCGGTCGGCGTCCTCCTCGACACCTTCGTCGTCCGCGCCCTGCTGATTCCCGCGATCACCTGTCGGCTCGGCGAGCGCACCTGGTGGCCGTCGAGCGCCACCGCCCGGCCCGAGCCGGGCGCCGAGGCTCAGTAGCCCGGGCTCTGTTTCATCTTCTTGCGCTCGGAGGCGTGGGCGCCGCCCTTCTTCTCCAGCGTCGCGCAGGCCTCAACGATGTCGTCGGCGAGGCGGTCGATCTGCTCGCGGCTTAGCGTCTGCTTGACCAGCGCCCGCAGGACTTTGACGTCTTCGGCGTTGGGCGGGAGCGTGTAGGCAGGAAGCATCCAGCCGCGCTCGGCCGAGAGCTGCCAGGAGACGTCGAACTCGTCGTAGCTCTTCTCGCCGGCCAGCCTGAAGGCGACCAAGGGCAGCTGCTCCTCGCCGTCGCCGATCAGCTCGAAATCGCCGGTGGCCTTGAGCTTCTCGGCCAGGGCCCGGGCGTTCTCCTGCATCGCCCTCATGATGTAGGCGTAGCCTTCGCGTCCGTAGCGGACGAAGTTGTAGTACTGGGCGAGAACCATCGAGGCGCCGGTGGAGAAGTTGAGGGTGAAGGTCGCGTCCGTTTTCCCCAAGTAGTTCTCGTAGAAGACGAGGTCCTCGGCCAGGTCCGACTTCTCGCGGAAGACGAGCCAGCCGACTCCCGGGTAGACGAGCCCGAACTTGTGCCCGGAGACGTTGATCGAGCGCACCTGCTCGAGCCGGAAGTCCCAGGCGGAGTCGGGGTAGAGGAAGGGCCAGACGAAGCCGCCGCTGGCGCCGTCGACGTGCAGCGGCACGTCGAGCCCCTTCTCCTGCTTGAGGTCGACCAGCAGCTTGTTGATGCCGACGATGTCGTCGGCGTGGCCGGTGAAGGTGGTGCCGAGCACGGCGGCGACGCCGATCGTGTTCTCGTCGATGTGGGGCGCGACGTCCTCGGGGCCGATCACGTACTTGTCCTCCTGCAGCGGCACCGTCCGCGGCTCGACGTCGAAGTAGCGGCAGAACTTGTCCCAGACGACGTGGACGTCGCCGCCGAAGATCAGGTTCGGCTTGTCGACCGACTTCGACTCGGCTTCGCGGCGCTGCTTCCACTTCCACTTCAGCGAGAGGGCGCCGAGCATGATCGCCTCCGACGATCCCTGGGTGCGAGCTCCCGTCGTCTCCCCGGGGGCGTGGTAGAGGTCGGCGAGCATCCTGATGCAGCGTTGCTCGATCTCCGCCGTCACCGGGTACTCGGCATGGTCGATGAAGTTGCGGTAGAGGTTCTCGCCGATCATCCGCTGCGCCTCGGGCTCCATCCAGGTCGTGACGAAGGTCGCCAGGTTGCGCTGCGGGTCTCCCTCCAGCGCCAGTTCCTCGTCGACGAGGCGCATCGCGTCGAGGGCCGACATGCCGCTGGCCGGGAAGTCTTTGGAGGGCGCGTCCTCGGTGAGGAAGCGGTTGCCGTAGAGCATCGCGGCCTCATGGGCGGCCTCATAG
>DATAIY010000097.1:0-2648 GCA_036262475.1 Solirubrobacterales bacterium | reverse complement strand
ATGTCGACGTGCGAGGACGCCTCGATCGGCGGGGTGGGCCTGCTCGTGTCCCACCCGGTCCGCCAGGGACAGGTCCTGCACCTCTCGGTGCCGCTGCCCCGGCTCTTCCGCCAGTACGACATCAACGACTCCTCCTACCGGACCTACGCGCTCGTCCGCCACACCCGGCCCATGGCGAGCGGCCTGCGGGTGGGCGTCGTCTTCCTCGGCCGGCACCCGCCGCGCGGTGCCGAGTTACTTCCCGCCGAGCTCTTCCTGATGCCGGGCGAGCGCGCGGTGCGGCGGGCGCGCCCCGCGCCGACGCTTCGGCTGCGGTTGGAGGCCGAGCACGCGCCGGGTGGCATCGAGCGGGAGGAGGACGCTACGGTCGAGCACCTGGGGCCGAGGGTGGCGCTCGTGCGGACGACGCGCCTGCCCGTCGCCCGGGGAACGGTCCTGGTGGTCGAGGAGAAGGGTGGCGACTTCCGCACCCGCGCCGAGGTGAGCAGCATCTCGATCGGGGCCGACGGCCAGCCGCGCGTCAGCCTCCGCTTCCTCGACCAGCCGGTACCGGATCGCCTCCTGCCGCGGGACGACACGCCTCCCGAGGGCTAGCCCAAGTTCCGCAGTTAGGAAAGTGCGATCGTGTGTTTTCAGTGAGTTAGCCCGCCTGAGGCCCGAAAGTTGGCACTACATTTGGACGGGGTCTGCGGGCAGCCGTAGTCGCTCGGGGAGGCGGAGGCCGAGGCGATCGAGCAGGTGAGCCTGGGCCTTGTCGGGCCGCACGACGCAGCGGATGCGGAGCTCACGGGGTGGGTTCTGTGTGGTCGGCAGGACGATGTCGGCGCTGTGCAAGCGGGCCAGCTCGTCGAGGATGGTCCGCGGCGAGTTCCCGAGCCCCGCTTGCTTCTGCCACTGCTCGAGGGTCTTCCACAGCACGTAGGCCAAGAAGCAAACGAAGAGGTGGGCCTGCACACGGCCCTTCTTCTGGTGCCAGACCGGGCGGATGGACAGCTCGGACTTCTGAATTCGGAAGGCGGCCTCGGCCTGCGTGAGCTGGATGTAGGTCTGCCACAGGGCCTCGGCGTTCCAGTCGTTCACGTTGGTGCGCAGCACGTAGCAGCCCTCGGAGAAGCGCGCGAGTTCATCCCACTCCGGGCGGATGGACCAATCGAGACGGACTCCCGCCGGTAGGCTTTGGTCCTCGGAGAGAGTGGCGAGGTAACGCCCGGCGGCCCGGGAGTTGCGCTCCAGGAGCCGGCCGATCTGCCGTTCGAGCGGGCTACGGTCGAGTGTTCGCCGGGCCTTCTGGACACGACGGGCGAGTCGGCCAAGGCCCTCTTCAATGCGCAGCGCGAAACGCTCGTGCATGGCCGTCTCTTTCCTCCGCCGCTCCGCTGAGCGGCACAGGACGACGGTCTGGGCTCCATCGCGGACGAGCTTCGCCTCGACGCCCTCACGCACAGCCTGCCAGCCGTTCTCTTCCACAATCTGATCGCGCCAGCGTTTGATCTCCTGGCGCGAAGCCCCGAGCACGTAGCGGCGGCCCGTCTTGTGCAGCCAGGCGACGTTCTTCCGGCTCATCATGCCGCGGTCCATCACCCAGACCCGGTTCGCAAGACCAAAGCGCGCTTCCATGGCCCCCACGATCTCCTCGACCGTGGTCACGTCCACGCGGTTGCCATCGAAGACCTCGTAACTCACAGGCATCCCCTCGCGCGTCACCACCAGCGCGATGCACACCTGCTTGCAGTCCGGTCGATGATCCCGGCTGTGGCCCCGCTGGGCCTGGGGGTTCCCCTCCGCCAGCCCCTCGAAGAACGTGCTCGTCACGTCGTAGAGCAGAAGGTCGTATTCGAGCGCGAAGAGCTCCCCCAGCCGCTTCTGAAGGTGTTCCTCGATCATCCTCTTGTGCGGCAGCAGCCGATCCAGCGCCCGGTACAGCCGGTCATCGTTGACCTGCTCGCACGGTAGACCCAGCATGTCCTCGAGCGCCGTCTGTCGGTAGAACTCCTCGGCAATGTGCAGCTCGCTCGACGGCTCGCACAGCCGCGACATCACCAGTACCGCTGCTACCGTCGGCCACGGAACCTCCGCCCGCCCCTCGCCCATCAGCTCGCCGCACACACAGTCCAGTCCCAGGGCCCGCCACAGCGTCCACGACAGCCACACATCCCCAAAGCGCCGCGTCCGCTCCAGACGAACTCGATCCAGTCGGACCGCTATCGCTTGCTCAGCGCCAGGCCGCTCCTCGAAGAGCTCGTACTGATCAGCGCGACCCGTGATCCGACGAGCCAGAGCCTCGGCCCGAAGACGCCCCTGCGCGTCCAGCTCGCCCAGTTGTGCGACCGTCTCCTGCACGACCTTGCCGTCGCGCCGAACCGACCGCACCAGGCGCCAGTACGTGTGCTCCTTGCCGTCCTTGCGCACCGTCGAGTGCCGCAGATACATGCGATCGCCACCACTGAAATCGCACGCCTGCCCACTCGGAAACAAGAGGGTAGGTTGGCACTACACGCCCTTTTCAAGACCCCGCCCGAGGCACATCAAGGGCTTGCAGAAACCACGACCCCAAAAAGGGCCGCTACAGCTCGCTAACTGCGGAAGTCAGGCTAGCGCTCGCGTCGCGTCACCCCGGCCGGCCGCGCCCCTCCCGTCGGCGTGGCCGT
>DATAIY010000096.1:0-1812 GCA_036262475.1 Solirubrobacterales bacterium | reverse complement strand
TGTGAAGGTAGTTGCCGAGAAGGCGGCTTCGGAAGTCGGGCCTGAGGCGCAGGAGACCGCGGCTCGGCTGACGGCACTGCTGCGCCACCTCTTCCTCTACGACCGTGGCAATCAGCTGCGGGTGATCGAGGACTCCGGGCTTTCGATGACCCAATGCAAGGCCCTGCTGGAGCTGGGCGGGCTGGGACAGTCCGCCGAGACCTGGCAGGTGGGCGACCTCGCCGAACACTTCGGCGTCTCGGTCCCTTCGATGAGCCGGGCGGTTGACGCCATGGTCAAGAAGGGCCTGGCGACGCGGGTCGAGGACCCCGAGGACCGGCGCGTGCGCCAGGTGAAGATCACCGGCCCGGGAAAGGATCTGGTCGAGACCCTGGTCGCCGTTCGTCGGAGCGGGATCGAGGCCTTCGCGGCGACGCTGAGCGCTGCCCAGCGACGCAAGCTCGACGCCGCCGTCGACTCGCTGATGGACCGCGAAGACATCGCCCAGACCTATGAGCACCTGAAGGGAAGTGAGTCGGCTTGACCAGCCGTTACAGCCACCTGATCACCGACGAGAACCGCAAGTGGTGGACGCTCGGAGCGATGTGCTTCGCGCTGTTCATGATCATGCTCGACAACACGGTCGTGAACGTCGCCCTGCCGTCGATCCAGAAAGATCTCGGCGCCTCGATCTCCGGCCTCGAGTGGACGATCAACGGCTACACCCTGTCTTTCGCGGTGCTGCTCGCGACCGGCGGGCGGCTCGGCGACATCTTCGGCCGTCGCCGCATGTTCCTGATCGGCGTCGTCATCTTCGCCCTCTCCTCTGCCACGGCCGGACTTGCTCCGGACGCGACCTCGCTGGTCGTCAGCCGCATCGTCCAGGGCGTCGGCGCGGCCCTGATGATGCCGGGCACGCTCTCGATCATCACCAACGCCTTTCCCGCCCACGAGCGCGGCAAGGCAATGGGGACCTGGGCGGGCGTCTCTGCGCTGGCACTGGCGATCGGTCCGGTCCTGGGCGGATTCCTCACCGAGCACGTCACCTGGCGGGCGATCTTCTACATCAACATCCCGGTCGCGATCGGCGCCGTGATGGCGACGCTGTTTGCCGTGCGCGAGTCGCGCGACACCTCGGTCGGGCGTGACGTCGACTACGTCGGCGTCGCGGTTCTGACCGCCGGTCTCACGGCTCTGGTTCTCTCCCTGGTCGAGGGCAACAGCTGGGGATGGGGCTCGGCCGAGATCATCGGCCTCCTGACGGTGGCTGTCGTCGCCCTGCCCCTATTCGTCGCGGTCGAGAACCGGGTCAAGGCGCCGATGGTCCAGTTCGACCTGCTCTCCGATCGCAACTTCCTCGGCGCGGTGGTGGTCGCGCTGGTGATCTCCTTCGCGATGCTCGGCGTCTTCTTCTTTCTCGCCCTCTACATGCAGGACATCCTCGGCTACACGCCGCTCGAAGCCGGGATCAGGTTTCTGCCTTCGACGCTGATGATCGTTGGGATCGCGCCGATCGCCGGCCGGCTCTCGGACCGGTTCGGCCCGCGCTGGCTGATCGGCGGCGGGCTGCTGATCGTCTCCGCGTCGCTCTTCACCTTCAGCCGCATCGCGGTCGACTCCAGCTACCTCGACCTGCTGCCCGGATTCATGCTGCTCGGCATCGGCATCGCGATGACGATGTCGCCGATGACCAGTGCCGCGATGAACGCGGTGCCGGTCCAGAAAGCCGGGATCGCCTCGGGGGTGCTCTCGATGTTCCGCATGGTCGGCGGCAGCCTCGGCGTCGCGGTAACCGGGGCGATCTTCCAGGGCCTCGTCAGTTCGCATCTCGAC
>DATAIY010000095.1:0-2720 GCA_036262475.1 Solirubrobacterales bacterium | reverse complement strand
CCTGCCCGAGCAGCTCGGCAACCCGCGCCTGCAGCTCGTTGACCGTGGGGTCGAGCCCGCGCTGCTCGTCCCCGACTTCGGCACTCGCCATCGCCTGCCGCATTCCCTCGCTGGGGAGGGTCTGGGTGTCGGAATAGAGGTTGACGGCCGGTTGGCTCACGGCAGTCAGGCTAGATGAGTCGACTGTCCAGGCAGCCGTCGAGGAAGTCGGCGATCGCCGCGCCCAGGGCCGGCTCGGTGGTCGCGCTCACATGGTTGCCGGGCACCACGGCGCAGCGGCCGTCCGGCAGGGCGGCGGCGAGCGCCTAGGCAGAGCCGTGATCGTCGTCCTCGGCACCGATCGCCACCAGCGTCGGCACCCCGATCCGCGCCAGGGCTGCGCGCGGGGCGTCGACGAAGGTGTCGAGAACGTGGAGCAGGGCCGCCGGGTCGCCGCCGATTGACTTCAGGAACGCCTCCCCTCCAAATCCGCCGAGCCGGGGTCGAAGCTGCCGGGGTTGGAGAGGATGTGGCGGAGGCGGGAGCCGCGGCCGGCGGCGTGGAGGACTTCCTCCAGCCCCGTCCCCGCCACGATCGCCCGGCCCGCAGTGGCGCCACGCGCGAGCATCCGCACCGTCGTCCGGCCCCCCAGCGAGTAGCCGCCGAGGTCGTAGTCGATGAGCCCGAGCTGCTCGATCAGCGCGAGGTCGTCGTCAGCCAGGACATCGGGCGGATAGGCGGCGGCGTCGTGCGGTTTGGCGCTGTCGCCGTGGCCGCGCAGATCCGGCATCACGACGCGATATCCCCGCGCCGCGATCCTCGCGGCATGTCCGCAGCGCACCCTGTTGTCGGTCGCGGTCGAGAAGAAGCCGTGGATCAGCATCAGCGGCCGCCCCTCCCGGTCTTGCGGTAGGCGAGCTCGGCGCCATCGCGGCCACGGAAACGGTGGACGGGAAGATCGGTCATGCCCCCGGTCTCCTGGTCAGCACCGGCTCACCAGGGGTCCGGTTCGTGGGCGCCACTCAGGCCGCGATCCGCAGGGCGACCGCGGCGCACGCCAGCAGCGGGACCGCGACGGAGAGGGCGCGCAGGGCACCGTCGAGCGGTGCCGACAGGCTTTTCGCATCGAGGCTTCGTGTCGTCCCGTCGGCGAGCCGTACCTCTCCCCTGGCCGCGATCGTCCGCCGTCGAAGCGCCCGGACCGGCGTCGACAGCCGGCGCTGGGCGACGCTGAGCCAGAAGCACGCGAGCATGGCGGCGGCCGCGGTGATCGCCTCGCGCGGCGAGTGCAGCCCCAGAGAGTTCGACCACCAGCCGGTCAACGCCGGGAAGGCCCCCCACGCGGCAGCGAACCAGAAGTCGGTGTGGAAGCGCCCGCCGAACAGCTCCAGGTTGTAGGCAAGGACCAGAAAGGCCCCGGCCACGACGAGGGGCGCCAGTGTCGCCGATATGAGGAATACCCCCGCGACGCCGATCGCCAGGCCCCCGCCGAGGCCGAAGGCTGCCAGTGTCAGCAGCGTTCGGCGCGGGAGGAGGGTGCCGAGCGGGCGGCCGTGCAGCTCGTCGAGGGAGTGCGCACCGATCCCCACGGCGAGGAAGAAGGCGGCGATCGCGGCGGCAAGACGACCAGTGTGAATCTGCCAGGCGGCGCCGGCGCCGATCGCGACGTAGCTGAGGTGCCAGAGGGTGTACGGAGGGTGGAGAAGGTTGACGAGGTCACGCCAGGCGCCCCGTCGCAGGGCGTAGAAGGCGGGGCGCTGCTCGGCCTCAGCCCCCAACCGTGCCCCAGATGACGACACCGCCGCCGAGGCTCATCTGCCGGGCGCGGACCTGGCCGATTCCGGCCTCCCGCCACATCTCCAGCTGGCGCCGCAGCGGAAAGCTCCGATAGAAGCCCTCGATGCTGGGGCCGAGGAACCGGCCCACCTCGTACCACTGCATTGAGGCCAACCGGCCGAGAGCCGGCAGCAGGGCGCGCGTATAGAGCCGCCACGGCCAGAACCAGATACGACCGGGAACGTGGAACTCCAAGCAGGCGATCCGGCCGCCGGGCTTGACCACCCGGGCCAACTCGCGCAGCGTCGCCGCTGGATCGTCGACGTAGCGAAGCAGATAGGTGAAGGTCAAGTGGTCGAATTCGAAGTCGGCGAACGGCAGCGCCTCCGCTTCGCCCTCGACCAGCTCGACCCGGCTGGCCAGCGCCGGCTCCGAGGCGAGCTTGGCGCGGGCCCGGCTCAGCATCGGGGCGCTCTGGTCCAAGCCCACGACCCGGCAGCCGTAGCGCTTGACCAGCGCCTGCGCGACCAGGCCGGTGCCCGTGGCGACGTCCAGCAGTTGATCTTCGGGCCCCGCGCCCACTGCCGCCACCATCGCTCGCCGCCAGCGCGGATCCTGAAAGAAGCTCAGCGCCGCCCCCAGCTCGTCATAGCGCGCCGGCAGCTCTTCGAAAAGCTCGAGGGCCTCCAGCTTGCGGGGAGAGGGAGTTGACGCCATGGCGGACAGCGTCCCAGAAAGTGGGGCTCCCGAGTCGCCCCGCGAGCGAGCGTCGAGCGGTTGCCCACCCTAGCCCTGCCGGACGCGCCCCATCTTCCTGCCCGGGTGGTAGCAGGCTGGATGTTCTGGTTGACACGAAAGATGTTGTCTGGGTCGTACTGCGCCTTGACGCGGGCGAGGCGATCGTAGTTGCCGCGGTAGGTCGCGCGGACGCGCTCCTGACCCTCCTCCATCATGAAATTGACGTA
>DATAIY010000094.1:0-3401 GCA_036262475.1 Solirubrobacterales bacterium | reverse complement strand
TACGTCAATTTCATGATGGAGGAGGGTCAGGAGCGCGTCCGCGCGACCTACCGCGGCAACTACGATCGCCTCGCCCGCGTCAAGGCGCAGTACGACCCAGACAACATCTTTCGTGTCAACCAGAACATCCAGCCTGCTACCGACCAGTGACGTTGTCCGCGGCGAGCGGATCGGTCCGTCGCTGAGGCGCCGCGCCTGGCCTCACCCGCCCCACCGCGCTCACATGGGCCAAGTTGGCCCAGGGCCATTACAGGCTTAGAGCGGATCAGGAGGGCGCCGCGCTCTCGTCCATTTCGCCGTCGATCCCGATTCGGTCTCGCTGGCGACCAAGCTGGAGGGAGAGGCAACCCGATTCCTCCAGTTCAACCGCGGTCACAACCTCGGGAAGGCAATCCGTCGAATCCGAGCGGCCACAAGACCTCCTACCTCTGGGAGCGCGTCTTGGCCAAGGACGCCTGGCTCGACATCCTTCATCGTTTCATCACCTGGATCGGCTCGGCAAGGGCTCCATCGCCGCCCTCCGCCCGACGTGAAGGAATTACCTGTGCACAATCTCCAGACGAAGTAGGTCGCGCGAGCCCCCACACTCGATTTTGCGCCTGGAGCCGCGGCCCTTGGGGAAGGCGAATCGGCTCTCCGATGGGCCTTGCGCTCCGCCGCGTCGCGGAATAGTGTTTCAACTTCCTGGCGAACTCCAATCATCGTTCGACCGACACCGAAAGGCATCTCATGCGAAATCTGCTTCCGCGCTCAGCCTCGCTCCGGGCACTTGCCTTGGGGGTTCCGGTCGCCGCTTTGATGCTCGTCGTCCTCGGTTCCGGGCTCGCCGGTGCCGATACGACGACGCCCGAAGCCAGCGGCGCCGTCGTCCACATCAAAATTGTCAAGGGGAACCTGAAGTTCGTCGCCCCCGCGACAGTCGATCAGGGTGACCAGCTGGAAATCGTCAACGAAACCAACCCCAAACAGGTAGGCCCGCACACGTTCACGCTGGTGACCAAGGGATCGCAGCCGAAGACCCCGTCCGCGCGCAAGAACTGCTTCACGCCGAACCACATCTGCATGGCGATAGCCAAATGGCAGGGATTCAACGGGAAAACGCTGAGCAAGAACCCGGCCAAGGCTGGCGCTGAAGGTTGGAGCACCATGGGCAGCCTCACGAAGAAGGGGGACTCCTGGTTTACCGGCGAAAAGCCGAAAACTTCGTTCTCCCAGGTGGTGAGCGCGCCGGCGGGTACGACGCTCTACTTCATGTGCGCCATCCACCCGTGGATGCAGGGCAAGATCAAGGTCCTGCCGGCCGGCAGCTAGGAGCACGTCCGGTCAGTCGTCATCTTCACCTCGCCTTTGGGCGCCGAGTCTTCTCGGCGCGGAGCGGCCAGGCGTCCCGGGGCCGCGGTGGGGTGGGCGGACGGGCGTTCAGGCGGCCTCACGCGATCATCCAGGCTCCTGACAACCGAGGAGGAGGGCAATCTCATGGGTCTGCTGCGAGACGGCGTCGACGGTGGACGGAAGTTCCTCATGCGCGAGAAGCTGCTATCGATCGGGGACGACTTCTGGATTGAGGACGACGGCGGCCAGAAGGTCTTCAAGGTCGACGGCAAGGCGATGCGCGTGCGCAAGACGTTCGTTCTCGAGGATGCCTCTGGGAACGAGGTTGCCCACATCCAGGATCGGGTGGTGAGCGTCCGCGGCACGATGAAGATCGAGCGGAGCGGCCAGGAGCTGGCGACGGTGCACAAGGCGCTCGTCGGGATCCGCGACCGCTTCAACATTGAGATCAAAGACGGCGAGGACCTCAAGGCCAAGGGAAACGTCCTCGACCACGAGTACGAGATCAAGCGCGACGGCGACGTGGTCGCCACCGTCTCCAAGAAGTGGGTGCGGGTTCGCGAGACCTATGGAATCGAGATCGGGCAGGACGAGGACTTGGCCCTGCTCCTCGCCATCTCCGTGGCCATCGACGAGCTTGCAGACTGACCAGACACCGCCCGACCGACCCACCACTACCCGCCTCCGAAGAGCGACACGCGGCGACAATCTTGGACCGGCCGTAAGCAGCGAGAGAGGTCGACCCCCGCCCAGCTATTCGACTTCTCTGAGACCCCGCGGAATCGACGGGAGGCGCCCCCGTGGCCTCGGGGATACGCATCTTGCAGTTATCGAGCGATGGGCGTTGTATCCACCGGCCGATCGTCGGACCAAGGAAGGCAGCGAAGGGTACGTGCCGCCCGCGGCGTTGAAGATCGTCTGGTGCCTCCCCGAAGGGTTTGACGGGCGCTCGGCCCTCAATCGGCAGTGCAAGACCCGCTAGATCGCTCGAAGGCCCGCGCCTTGATGCTCGAGCCGGTCGGCATCGAGCACCGCCCAGCCGACCCGCTCTGCGAGCTGGGTCGAGAAGTGGTCGGACTCGAAGTCGCTGAGGCTGACTCGCTCCCGATAGACGACATCGGCGCCGGTGTCCTCATCGAGCTCGGTCAAAACGATTATCTGTGGCATTGGCCTCTCCTCTTGGGGTTTGCTCCCTATTGGGTGGGAGTGTCGGGACTGCCTCTTGCCCGCAGGTGAAGTCGGGGTAAAAGTCCGATGAAGATGGTCGCGCATCGGTGTCGGCCGGCAACTATTCAGCCTTCCCTTCGCCGGTCAGACCAGGCGAGGTCTTTGACCACCGCCCGGAGGGCGCCGCCGTCCACCGAAGTTATTGACGATCAGCGAGGCGCGGGTGTTGATCGGCTGGAACTCCTCTCTGGCGCGCATCGCCGCCATCTGCTCCTCGGAGCCCCGAACCAGGGTGAATCCGGCGAGGCCGCCTCCGTGAGGACCGAGCAGGGCGACCTCGAAGCTCTCGCTCCGCCCTTCCGACCGAACCGCCTTTCCGGCCTAGCAACCCTCAGCTGCCGCGGGGCTGAGGCTAGCTGCGCTTCGCGTAATCGCCGATCTCGCCGAAGTCGACCATCACGCAGGCCTCGGGGCCGGGGACATCGGCGTCGTGACCCGGCGGGATCGCGAACACGTCGCCGGCCTTGATCTCGGTCTCCGAGCCATCCTCCATGAGGATCCGCATGGCGCCAGAAAGCACGTAGCCGAAGTGGGCGACCTGGCAGGAATCGGTACCGGCGATCGGCTTGACGTTCTCCGACCACTTCCAGCCCGGCTCGAAGGTGCCTTCCAGGACCGTGTGGCCGGCGAGCTCGACGGCCTTGGCGTGGCCGTTTCCCTCGAACTGGCGGGTCTCGTCGGGGGCATCGAAGTTCTTCACCTCTGCTGCCATGGGAGTTCCTCCTTGGGGTTGATCTGAGCCGAACGTACACCCCCCCAGGCTGAGACAACACCAATTTGCAAAGCCTGAAAGAGGCGCTCAGCAGCTCGCCGCCTTCGGGCTCACCCGGGCGGTGCGGGTG
>DATAIY010000093.1:0-1783 GCA_036262475.1 Solirubrobacterales bacterium | reverse complement strand
ACTTCTATCCGGACAACCCGAAGGCGTACCAGATCAGCCAGTACGACGTCCCGCTTGCCAGCAACGGGCGCCTCGGGGAGATTCGCATCCACCGCGCCCACCTCGAGGAGGATGCGGCGAAGATGATCCACGTCGGCGAGTCGGGCCGGATCCACGGCTCGGGCGCCTCCCTGGTCGACTTCAACCGCGGCGGCACGCCGTTGGTCGAGATTGTCACCGAGCCAGACCTGCGCGGCGCCGCCGAAGCGACCAGGTGGGCGCGGCTGCTGCGCGAGACGGTGCGCCAGCTCGGCGTCTCCGACGTCAACATGGAGGAGGGGAGCCTGCGCGTCGACGCCAACGTCTCGGTCCGGCCAGAGGGTTCCAGCGAGCTGGGGACCAAGACCGAGCTGAAGAACATGAACAGCTTCCGTTTCCTCCAGCGCGGCGTCGAAGCCGAGCTCGAGCGCCAGCGCGAGCTGATCGAGGCGGGGGGGACGGTCGAACAGCAGACCCTCCACTTCGACCCGCAGAGCGGCAGCCTCACCTCACTGCGCTCCAAGGAGGAAGCCCACGACTACCGCTACTTCCCCGAGCCTGACCTGGTCCCCCTGGCGCCGACCGAGGAGATGCTGCGCGAGGCGCGGGAGGCGCTGCCGGAGCTGCCGGAGGCGAGGATCGAGCGCTATCTCGGCCAGTTCGGCCTGGCTGCCGACATCGCTGCCGCCCTCGCCGGCGACCCGGAGACGGCCCGCTACTTCGAGCAGGCCGCGGCCGCGGCGGAGGGCGTCGAGCCCAAGGTCGTCGCCAACTGGGTCACCGGCGACCTCGCGGCGGCGCTGCGCCAGGGCCAGCAAGAGGTCGGTGCCGCCGACTCCAAGGTCGACGCCGAGGCGCTTGGCGCCCTGGTCGTGCTGGTCCAGGAGAAGAAGATCTCCCACGGCAGCGGCAAGACCGTGCTCGCCGCGATGGTGGCCGAGGGTGGAGATCCGGCTGCGATCGTCGGGCGCGAGGGCCTCGCCCAGATGTCCTCCGAGGACGGTGAGCTCGAGTCGATCGTCGCTGCTGCTGTCGAGGCCAACCCCGAGGCCGCCGAGCAGATCCGCGCCGGCAACGGCAAGGCGATCGGCGCCATCGTCGGCGCCGTCATGCGCGAGACCAAGGGCCGCGCCGACGGCGGCGAGGTCGACCGCCTGATCCGGGAGAAGCTCGGGATCTGACGCGCGCACGCAGTTGTTCCCGGCAGGCGGGAAGAGGTGCGTTCGCAGTGTTCGGGAATGGGTGTTCCGGCACTTTGTGACAGGTTGTTACAAAGTGCTAAGTTCACGGCATGGCCTGGAACGTAGTCATTGCCGGAGGTGGATTTGGAGGGGCTGCGGCGGCGCGGGAGCTGGAGCGGACGATGCCGCGGCAGTCGGCGCGGCTGGTGCTCGTCAACGAGACGAACTTCATGCTCTACACGCCGTTCCTGCCGGAGGCGGCGGCGGGGACGCTGGAGCCGCGGCACGTGGTGACGCCGCTGCGGGACCTCCTCAAGCGCAGCTACCTGCGACTCGGCTCGATCGTCGGCCACGATCCCGAGGCGAAGACGGTCGAGCTGCGGGCCAAGTACGGCGAAACCGAGACGCTGCCCTACGACCAGCTGCTGCTCGCGCTCGGCTCGGTCGCGCGGGTGCTGCCGGTACCGGGCCTGGCCGAGCACGCGGTCGGGTTCAAGAGCCTCGCCGACGCGATCTACCTGCGCAACCACGTGGTCGAGACCCTGGAGGAAGCCAATGCGACCGAGGACCCCGCCCGCCGCGAC
>DATAIY010000092.1:0-7711 GCA_036262475.1 Solirubrobacterales bacterium | reverse complement strand
CCTCGGGCGGGATCTGTAAAGGGCTGCCTCGGGCGGGATCTGTAAAGGGCTGCCTCGGGCGGGATCGGGATCGTCGGCCCATGCAGGTGGCTGGCCGGCGTCGGACAACTCGGCCGGCGGTTGCGGACCCGGCCGTCGGGCATGATCGTGTCGCAGAAGGAGGCGCCGGCGAGCCGGGTGCCCCGCAGGTCGGCCCGGTGCAGGTCGGTGAAGGTGAGGTCGGCGCCGCGCAGGTCGGCGCCGCGCAGATCCGCCCCGGCGACCAGGGCCCCGGCCATGACGGCGTTGTGGAGGCTGGCGCCGCGCAGGTCGGCGCCGCTGACGTTGGCGCTGAAGAGGTTCGCTTCGCTCAGGTCGGCGCCGCGGGCGCGCATCTCGGCAAGTCCTCCCAGGGTCAGGTCGGCGCCGGAGAGGTCGGCGCGTTCGAGGTGTGCGTAGCTGGCGACCAGCGCGGCTCCGCGAATCTGAGTGAGGTCGGCGCGTTCGAGGTGCGAGAGCGAGACCACGGCTCCGGCCAACTCTGCGTGGGGCGCGTGCAGCTGGCGCAGGTCCGACAACCTCAGGATCGCGCCGGTCAGTTTCGCCGCGGCCAGCTCGGCATTCGGGCAGCTGGTGAATGGCTGCAGACGGCAGCCGCCGAGGACCGAGCCGGCTTCGACGCTCCCTTCGCCGAACGCCTCGAGCACCGGCTAGAAGGGATTGGTCGGCTTCACCCTCACCGGCGCCGCGCCCGTCGCCGTCGCCACATCCGGGATGGTCATGGCTGTGGCGAGCACGGCAACTATGAGGAAGATCCGCTTCACGCCCGCCGCAATCTAACCTCAGGGCAAGATGGACCGCGACCTTCTCGACGCCACCCTCGCCGATTCCGGCGAACCCTCCTTCCGTGCCTCCCAGGTCTGGGAGTGGGTGGCGCGCGGGGTGGGCAGCTACGAGGAGATGACCAATCTGCCGGGGACGCTGCGCGACCGGCTCGCCGCCGCGGTGCCGCTCTCGACGCTCGCGGTCCAGGCCGAGGCGAAATCCGACGACGGCACCGTGAAGACGCTCTTCCACACCGCCGACGGCCGCCCGATCGAGGCGGTGCTGATGCGCTACCGCGACGGGCGCCATTCGGTCTGCGTCTCCTCGCAGTCCGGCTGCCCGCTCACCTGCAGCTTCTGCGCCACCGGGCAGATGAAGTTCGGCCGCAACCTCAGCGCCGACGAGATCCTCGACCAGGCGCTGCACTTCCGCCGCCTCGAAGCGATCGACCACGTCGTCTTCATGGGGATGGGGGAGCCGACGATGAATATCGACGCCGTCCTCGCCGCCTGCGAACGACTGCCCGACCTCGGCGTCACCAACCGCCGCACGGCGATCTCGACCGTCGGCTGGGTACCGGGCATCGATCGCCTCGCCGAGTGCGAGCTGCCGGTCAGCCTGGCGCTCTCCCTGCACGCGCCGAACGACGGGCTGCGCTCGCAGCTGATGCCCGTCAACGACCGCTACCCGCTGGCCGAGGTGCTGGCCGCCTGCGACCGCTACCGGGCCAAGCGCCGCCGCAAGGTCTTCGTCGAGTACGTGATGCTCGACGAAGTCAACGACCTGCCTGAGCACGCGCGCCAGGTCGCCGCCCTGCTCGACCCCCGCGTCTACAAGGTCAACCTGATCCCCTACAACCCGACCGGCGCCTACGACGGCTCCTCGCCGGAGCGGATCGAGCGCTTCCGCGCGATTCTCGCCGAGCACAATCTCACCGCCACGGTTCGCCTCACCCGCGGCCGCGACATCGATGCCGCCTGCGGACAGCTTGCGGCGTCGGCCTCGCCGTCGAGCTGAGGAAAACTGGCTGCCCAGCCAGTTATGATCGAGGCGATGGCCACGGTCGACACCTCAGCACCCGTTTCCAGGCCTCCGCAGATGTCCGCGAACCCGATGCGGAGGGTTGCCGAAGACGTCGCCGCCGAGTGGCGTGGGCGCGGCAAGTTCCCGCCCGGACCGAAGGACTTCAGCTTCGCCCGGACCCACCAGATCGCCCACGACCCGCTGCCGCTCCTGCTCGGCGCCTACGAAGAGCACGGGCCGATCTTCAGCATGCGGCTGCTGCACACCCGGGTCATCTTCATGCTCGGCCCGGAGGCCAACCACTTCGTCACCATCGGCCACCCGGAGAATTTCCACTGGCGGGAGTCGAGCTTCGGCGACCTGATCCCGCTGCTCGGCGACGGGCTGCTGACGATCGACGACGACTACCATGACCGCGCCCGGGCGATCATGCTGCCCGCCTTCCACCGCGAGCAGGTGACGGCGTCGATGGTGGCGATGGCGGCGGAGTCCGAGCAGGCGATCTCGGCGCTCGTTCCCGGCGAGGTCGTCGACATCTACGACTGGATGCGCAACCTGGCGATGCGGATCGCGATGCGGGCCCTGCTCGGCCTCGACCCCGACGAGGCCGGCAAGGGCGCCGCGGCGGCAGAGCACTTCGAGCGCGCCCTCGGCTACTACGGGATCGACTACGGGTTGCGCCTGGTGCGCGGGCCGGGCTCGCCCTGGCGCAAGCTGATCGCCTCGCGGCGCGTCCTCGACGAGATCGTCTTCGGCGAGGTTGCCCGCCGCCGCGCCGATCCCGACCCCGGCCGTCGCGACATTCTCAGCCTCCTCGTCGGCGCCCGCGGTGAGGGAGGGGAGACCTTCACCGACCGTGAGATCCGCGACCAGGTGATGACGCTGATGTTCGCCGGGCACGACACCTCGACCTCGACCCTGACCTTCATGCTGCATGAGCTTGCGCGCCATCCCGACGTCGTCGCCCGCCTCTGCGAGGAGCAGGACCGGGTGCTCGGCGGCGACACGCCGACGATCGACCAGCTCGAGCGCGAGATGCCCTACCTGGACATGGTTCTCGACGAGGTGCTGCGCCTCTATCCGCCCGCCTGGATCGGTCCCCGCCGGGCCGTCCGCGAGTTCGAATTCGGCGGCTACACGGTGCCGCGCGGCGCTTATGTCAACTACTGCTCCTGGGCCAGCCACCGGCTCCCGGAGGTCTTTCCCGACCCCGAGGCGTTCATCCCCGAGCGCTTCACTCGCGAGCGCAAGGCGGCCCTGCAGCGCGGCGCCTACGTCCCCTTCGGCGGTGGCCAGCGCATCTGCATCGGCAAGCGCTTCGGCCAGACCGAGGTGAAGCTGGTGGCGACGAGGATGCTCCAGCGCCTGCGCTTCGACGCCCTCCCGGGCCGCACGATGACGGTCCGCCAGATGCCGACCCTCTCTCCCAAGGGCGGCCTGAAGATGCGGGTCCACCCGCGCGGGTAGTTCTAGACTCGGCGCCCTGTCGATGCGCGCCCTCGTCATCTCCGACACCCACTTCGGCGCCTGGACGGGGCGGGACCTGCTGCGGGAGGAGCTCTTCCTCGAGCGGCTGGCGCCGCAGCTGGAGGGGATCGACGAGCTGATCTTCCTCGGCGACCTCTTCGACTTCCTCTTCGGCTCGGTCGACGAGGCTGTCGAGGCGGCCGACGGGCTGCTCCGATTGATCGCCGAGAAGATGACGGGCAGGCGGCTCGTCTTCCTCGCCGGCAACCACGATCACCACCTCGTCCACCGCGACGAGGAGAATCGGCTCGAGGCCAGGCTCGCCGGCGAGCCAGCGGCGGCCGGGGCCGAGCCTCCCGGTCCGAGCTTCTTCCGCGCCTTCCTCGAGCGCCGGCTGCCGGGGGTCGATGTCGAGATCGCCTACCCCACCTACAGCTTCGCCGGCGTCCTCTGCACCCATGGCCACTACCTCGACCCGCACGCTCGGCTCAGTGGCTCCCGCGCCGACCGCCTGCTGACCAGGTCGCTGTGGGCGATCGCCGCCGGCGGACCGGAGCAGCCGACCCGTATCGAGGACTACGAGTCGGTGACGACCCTGCTGAGTGAGTGGCTCTACATCGCCGCCCAGATGCCGCACGGCACCCACGCTCAGCAGAACGTCTTCCGCGCTGCGCAGCGGGCGGGGCGCCTCGCCTCGGCCCTCAGCGCTCCGGCAAGGGGCGCGAAGCGGCTGGCGGCCGAGCTTCGCGATCGCGGCCTTGGCGACGGCGATCGCGCCGATCGGCTTCCCAGCGGGGCCCACTTCGACGCCGTCGTCCGCGAGGAGGCTCAGCGCCAGGCCCGAGAGCAGCCGCTCGCCGGTCCGGCCTGGTCGCGGCCGCTGTATCCCGAGCCGACCGTCGTCTCGCGCAGCGACCCCTCCGAGCATGCGCTCGAGGCCTTCGCCCATGTCGTCGAGAACCTCGGTTGGGCCGGCGAGGCCGAAAAGATCGTCTTCGCCCACACCCATCAGCCGCTCGACGACGTGCGCTCCGGCGGCGGGCCCGGCACCCGCTACTGGAACACCGGCTCCTGGATCTACGAGCCGGATCTCGGCTCGCGCCAGGCCTACGCCCGCTACCTGCGCTACGCCTGGCCCGGTACCGCCGTCCTGATCGACGAGGACGAGCCACAACCGCGCCTGCTGGAGATGCTCGACGACCTCAACCCGCTGCACGGTGGCCCGGGACTGCCGACCGCGTGATCGCCTTCGCCACCGAGGCATGGCCAGCGGTCTTCGGCGGCCTGATCCCGATCCTCGGCCTGGCCGGGATCGGCTACATCATCTACCGCGCGGTGCGCAGCGACGACGAGGACGAGCAGTAGGGGGCGGGGAGAGGGCGCCTCTCGCCGAGCGCCCTCTCGCCGTCCCGGACCTACTTGATGAAGAGCATCTCCTCGTACTTCGGCAGCGGCCAGAAGTTGTCGGCGACGACTTTCTCCAGCTTGTCGGCCGCCTCGCGAACATTGCCCATCGCCGCCAGCTGGTGGTCGCGGGCATAGACGGTCAGCTCCAGGCCCTCGAGATCGGCCGGATAGGAGTTGGCCGTCTTCAACCCGCCGAGCGCGGCGACCAGCTCGTCGACGAGCTCGCGAACCTCTCCCTCGAGGCTGGAGACACCGGCCTCGGAGATCAGCGCCAGCTGGCGCAGGCTCGCCGGCAGGATCATCGTCTGACCGATCGAGAAGGTCTCCTCGGCCTCGATGTTCGCCCGGATCGCGTACTGCTCGAGCCAGACGTCGTAGCGGGACTCGAGCTCGCGCTCATTCAGCACGCCGTACTTCTCGAACGCGGCGACCGTATCGGCGGCGATCACCTCGGGCAGCGCGTCGGGCGTCGTGCGGAGGTTCTTCAGGCCCCGCTGCTCGGCCTCGGCGTGCCACTCCTCAGAGTAGTTGTCGCCGCTGAAGCAGATGTCCTTGTTGGCCAGGTAGGAGTCTTTGACGATCTCCATCACGGCCTCCGGCATCGCGGTGCCGGAGGAGAGCTTCTCCTCGAGCTTCTCCGCCAGCCCGTCGATCGCCTCGGCGGCGATCGTGTTGAGGACCGTGTTCGGGAAGGCGAGCGACATGCTCGACCCGAGCGCCCGGAACTCGAATTTGTTGCCGGTGAAGGCGAACGGCGAGGTCCGGTTGCGGTCGCCGCCATGCAGCGGCAGCGGCGGCAGCACAGTGGTGCCAAGGTCGAGGAACGAGGCGAGGGTGTTGGGGTCCCCTTCGCCGGTGGAGATCGCCTCGAACACTTTTTCCAGCTCGGCGCCGAGGAAGATCGAGATGATCGCCGGCGGCGCCTCGTTGGCCCCGAGCCTGTGGTCCTGGCCAATGTTGGCGACCGAGGCCCGCAGCAGGCCCTGGTGCTTGTTGACCGCCTGGATCACCGCCGTGCAGAAGAACAGGAAGTGGAAGTTGTCCGCCGGCGTATCGCCCGGGTTCAGCAGATTGGCGCCGGTGTCGGTCCCCATCGACCAGTTGTTGTGCTTCCCGGAGCCGTTGACGCCGGCGAAGGGCTTCTCGTGCAGGAGGCAGACCAGCCCGTAGCGGCGGGCCACGCTCTCCAGCGTCTGCATCAACAGCTGCTGGTGGTCGGAGCCGACGTTGGAGTTCTCGAACATCGGCGCGATCTCGTACTGCGCCGGGGCGACCTCATTGTGGCGGGTCTTGACCGGAATGCCGAGCTTCCGCATTTCCTGTTCGGACTCCATCATGAAGGCCAGCACCCGCTCCGGGATCGAGCCGAAGTAGTGGTCGTCGAGCTCGTGCCCCTTCGGCGGCTTGGCGCCGAATAGGGTGCGACCGGTGCTGATCAGGTCGGGCCGCTCGAAGAAGTACTGCTCGTCGATCAGGAAGTACTCCTGCTCGGGGCCGACCGTGGTGAAGACTTTCTGACTCTCCTCGTCGCCGAGCAGCCGCAGCGCCCTGATCGCCGACCGCGAGAGCGCGTCCATGGAACGCAGCAGCGGGATCTTGCCGTCGAGCGCCTCGCCGGTCCAGGAGGCGAACGCGGTCGGAATGCAGAGCAGCGTCCCGTTCGGGTTCTCGAGGATGAAGGCGGGGCTGGTCGGGTCCCAGGCGGTGTAGCCGCGGGCCTCGAAGGTGGCGCGCAGGCCGCCGGTCGGGAAGGAGGAGGCGTCGGGCTCGCCCTGGATCAGCTCCTTGCCGGAGAAGCCGGCGAGGACCTTGCCGTCGCCCGAGGGCTCGAAGAACGAGTCGTGCTTCTCCGCCGTGGAGCCGGTCAGCGGCTGGAACATGTGGGTGTAGTGGGTGGCGCCGTTCTCCAGCGCCCACGCCATCATCGCCTTGGCGACCGCGTCGGCCAGGCTCGGGTCGAGCGCCTTGCCGCCGGCGAGCGTCGCCTGGAGCTTCTCGAATACGTCATCCGGCAGGCGATCACGCTGCTCGGAGACGTCGAAGACGTTGGCGCCGAATTCTTCGTTCTCGGGAAGGGTCAGGTCAAACGCGCCGAGGGACTCACCGTTGGAGCTCCACTGCGCTGCGGTCACGTTCTGCTGGCGGATACGAGTCATCGCTTGGATAGTCCCTCACTTGACGGCGCGCCCAGTTGCTGAGCGCGATCGATTACGGGTCTCACCCCCTCTTGAAGAGCCAAAAGAGCCTAATGGCCGCGCGCTTCAAGCGGCTTTGTACCGGCGTACAAACCTGGGCCGCCTCCGCTTGTCCCTTATGTCGGATACCGGTGCAGGGTGTGCAGCTCGCCGATCTTGGCGAACCCGAGCTTCTCGTACATCAGGCGCGGCCATTCGTCGCTGTCGGCGGCGAGGAAGGTGACTCGGTGTCCGGCCGCGCGGGACTCCGCCAGCGCCCTCAGTGTCACGGCCTGCGCCAGACCGCCGTTTCGCGCCCGCGTCAGGGTCACGACGTCCTCGACCTGGCCGATGTCCCCGCTCCTCAGCAGCCGGCAGGCGGCAGCGGGCTGATCGGCGGGAGCGACGAACCAGCGGTCCCCGCCGCCCTCGCCGAGGCGACCGTCCCGTTCGAACAGCTGCGCGACGATCTGCTCCCGGTTCGCGTTCTCCACCGGAAAGGGCTCGCCGATCAGCTCCAGGCGCAGGGTCGCGATCTCAGCCAGCTTCGCCTCGTCGACCGCGACAGCTGGGCGGCGGCCGCTGTCCCCCCGCCAGACCATGTAGTCGATCCGCCCGGCTTCCCAGCCCGGGAGGCTCTCGGCTTCCGCGGCGAGGCGGCGACCGTCGGCTTCGTCGCAGACGTGGACGTTACGGTGGGAGAAGCCCGCGCCGCCCATCACCTCGTCGGAGAGGGCAGCGAGCTCTGGCGCCGCCATTCCCGGCTCCTCGATCGCGATCCAGCTCGCGTCCCAGGCCATCGGCAGGCTGGGAGTGAGGCAGGCGCGGCCCCAATC
>DATAIY010000091.1:0-8547 GCA_036262475.1 Solirubrobacterales bacterium | reverse complement strand
CGGGATCAGCTTCGCCGACCTGCTTGGCGGCGTCGTCCTGATCGGCGCTCGCTTCCTGCCGATCCTCTTCGTCCTCGCCGTTGCCGGCTCACTTGCCGGCAAGAAGGTCTCCCCGGCCGGCCTGGGGACGATGCGCACCGACAACCCGACCTTCGTCTTCCTCCTGATCGGCGTCGTGATCTTGGTCGGCGCCCTCACCTTCTTCCCTGCCCTGCTGCTCGGACCGATCGTCCAGAGCCTGACCACGAGGTTGTTCTAGATGCGCAAGGACCTGATCTCCTCGCTGCTCGCGGTGATCGTGCTGACCGTCTGCCTCGGTCTGGTCTACCCGCTGGCGATAACCGGAATCTCCCAAGTCCTCTTCCCGGGCAAGGCCAACGGCTCCAAGATCACCGTCGACGGCAGGGTCGTCGGCTCGAGCCTGATCGGCCAGTCGTTCTCCAAGCCGGTGATCGGCAAGAACGGCAAGCCGGTGCTCGACGAAGAAGGCGAAGAAATGCTCGTCCCCGACAAGGCCTACTTCCAGCCCCGCCCCTCGGCGACCGGGTACTCGGGCAACGTCACCTACTTCGCCAACGTCGGCCCGAATAGCATCGAAGGGCGTGAAGAGGTGCGCGAAAACCTCGCCGCCTACGTCGCTCTGGAGAAACCGTTCGACAAGAGCCTCACCAAGGACCAGGTTCCGGTCGACGCGGTCACCCAGTCGGCCTCGGGGGTCGACCCGCATATCTCCGAGGCCAACGCCCGGATCCAGGCCCACCGCGTCGCCGCCGTCCGCAAGCTTCCCCTCAGCCAGGTCGAAGACCTGATCTCCGCCAACACCGACGGCCGCTCCCTCGGCCTGTTCGGTGAGCCCGGCGTCAACGTCCTCGAGCTCAACATCGCCCTCGAAAAGGAAGCGCCCGTCAAATGACCACCGAGAACAAGGCCCGTTCACTTTTCGACCCCGAGATCCTGCGCCCAGCGCTGATCGAGTCGGTCCGCAAGTTGGACCCCCGGGTGCAGGTCCGAAACCCGGTCATGTTCGTGGTCGAGATCGGCGCCGTCATCACTACGGTCGCCTGGCTGATCCAGCTCTTCGGCGGCAGCCCGCTGGGCGGCGGCCACGAGCCGAGCTGGTTCACCTTCAGCGTCACCATCTGGCTCTGGCTCACGGTCGTCTTCGCCAACCTCGCCGAGGCGCTGGCGGAGGGACGCGGCCGCGCCCAGGCGGCGAGCCTGCGGGCGATGCGGACCGAGACCACCGCGCGCCTGCGCGACGGCGGCGAGAAATCGGCGGCCGAGCTGACCCGCGGCGACGTCGTCGTGGTCGAGGCCGGGGAGCCGATCCCCGGCGACGGCACCGTGATCGAGGGGATCGCCTCAGTCGATGAGTCGGCGATAACCGGCGAGTCGGCGCCAGTGATCCGCGAGGCCGGCGGCGACCGCTCCGCGGTCACCGGCGGCACCAAGGTGCTCTCGGACCGGATCGTCGTCGAGATCACCCAGGAACCCGGCAAATCCTTCCTCGATCGGATGATCGCCCTGGTCGAGGGGGCTGAGCGCCGCAAGACCCCGAACGAGATCGCCCTCGGGATCCTGCTCGCTGCCCTCACCCTGATCTTCGTCATCGTCGTCGTCTCGCTGCGCCCCTTCGCCCTCTTCGCCGGCACCGAACTGTCGGAGACGACGCTGATCGCGCTGCTGGTGGCGCTGATCCCGACCACGATCGGGGCGTTGCTCTCCGCGATCGGGATCGCCGGCATGGACCGCCTCGTCCGCCGCAACGTGCTCGCCCTCTCCGGCCGCGCGGTCGAGGCCTCCGGTGACTGCGACGTGCTGCTGCTCGACAAGACCGGGACGATCACGCTCGGCAACCGCGAGGCGGTCGAATTCATGCCGATGCCGGGCGTCGAGGTCGAGGAATTGGCGGAGGCCGCCCAGATGTCCTCGCTCTCCGACGAGACCCCGGAGGGACGATCGATCGTCGTCCTCGCCAAGACCTTCGGCATCCGCGAGCACACCTTCGCCGGCCACGAGCCCACCTTCGTCCCCTTCTCCGCCCAGACCCGGATGAGCGGCGTCGACTTCAACGGCACCCGCCTGCGCAAGGGCGCCGGCGACGCGATCGAGGCCTGGGTCTCCGAGGAGGGGGGCCGGCCGCCGGTCGAGCTTCGGGCAGAGCTCGACCGGATCGGCCGCGAGGGCGGCACCCCGCTGGCGGTCGCCCGCAACGAGCGGGTGCTAGGCGTTGTCTACCTCAAGGACGTCGTCAAGGAAGGAATGAACGTTCGCTTCGACCAGCTGCGGGCGATGGGCATCCGCACGATCATGGTCACCGGCGACAACAAACTGACCGCGGCGAAGATCGCCGAAGAGGCCGGCGTCGACGACTTCCTCGCCGAAGCGACCCCGGAGCGAAAGCTGGAGCTGATCAAGGAGCAGCAGGCCGACGGGCGCCTGATCGCGATGACCGGCGATGGCACCAACGACGCCCCGGCGCTGGCCCAGGCCGACGTCGGCGTCGCCATGAACACGGGGACCCAGGCGGCGCGCGAGGCGGGCAACATGGTCGACCTCGACTCCAACCCGACGAAGCTGATCGAGATCGTCGAGGTCGGCAAGCAGCTGCTGATCACCCGCGGCGCCCTCACCACCTTCTCGATCGCCAACGACGTCGCCAAGTACTTCGCGATCCTGCCGGCGATGTTCGCCACCACCTACGCGGTCGGCAGCGCCAGCGGGCCGCTCGACGCCCTCAACGTGATGTCGCTCGGCACCCCGGAATCGGCGATCCTCTCGGCGGTGATCTTCAACGCCCTGATCATCCCGCTGCTGATCCCGCTCTCCCTGCGCGGCGTCCGCTACCGGCCGATCGGCGCTACCGGACTGCTGCGGCGCAACATGCTGATCTACGGCCTCGGCGGCCTGATCGCCCCCTTCATCGGGATCAAGCTGATCGACCTCGTCGTCCACAACCTGCTGGGGGCCTGAGGAGGAGAGATGGCGGGCGGCACAGCATTCGGGGGGCCGCAGCACTCGGCGCTCGGCGGGCTGCCTCCCCACCCGGAGCAGGCCGGCCATCGTTGGCGTCCAGCACTTCTCCTCCGAGTCCTTCTCCACCGCTCCCAGCTCGACCGGCAGCTGGCCGAAGGGGTCGACCCGAATCAGACCCCGGTGCTTTCGCTGCGGGCGCGCCAGCTCCAGAGCATGAGGCTGAGGCGATCCCTGGCGAATGGCCTCGCAAGGGACGTCGAGATGACGGAGGGGCGTTCGCGTGACAGCGCCGCCCTGCCGATCAATCGAGAAGAGGTGATCCGGGCGCGACCGTTGCTCTTGCGGCTAGTCGAGCGACTGAGAGAGCCCGGAGTGGCGAGCCCTCGTGGCGTGGCGATGGTCCGGCGGCTGTTGACCGACGGATCCAGTCCCATTTTCTCGCCGGGGTGGAGTGGAGCGAAGACGGCGCCCAGAGCGCTGGAGCGCCAGGCTCGGACAATCCTCTCCATATTCGACGACCGAACCAGCGATCTCCCTCCGGGCGATCGCTCACGGCGGCAGTAGTTGGATGGGCGGCGAGGATCCCGACCGCGAGCACCCGCAAGCGGGAAAAGCCGACCAGCGGCAAGGCCACTACAAGATCTTCCTCGGCATGGCGGCGGGGGTCGGCAAGACCTACCGGATGCTGCAGGAGGGCAAGGCCGAGGCCGAGGCCGGCCGCGATGTCGTGATCGGCTACCTCGAGCCGCACAAGCGCGAGGAGACCAGCGCCCAGGCCCGCGGCCTCGAGGCCCTGCCGCGCCGCCCGGTCCAGGTCCGCGACGTCGCGGTCGAGGAGATGGACCTACCGGCGCTGCTGGCGCGGGCGCCGGAGCTGGCGCTGATCGACGAGCTCGCCCACACCAACGCGGCGGGGCTCGAGCACGAGAAGCGATACGAGGACATCGCCGAGGTCCTGGAGGCCGGGATCGACGTCTTCTCGACCGTCAACGTCCAGCACCTGGAGTCCCTCAACGACCAGGTCGCCGAGCTGACCGGGGTTCGCGTGCGGGAGACCGTGCCCGACTCGGCGCTCGGCTCAGCCGACGAGGTCGTCCTCATTGACCTCACCCCCGAGACGCTGATCGCCCGCCTGCAGGCCGGGAAGATCTACCCGGGCGAGAACATCGACGCCGCTCTCAACAACTTCTTCAAGATCGAGAACCTGGCCGCCCTGCGCGAGGTCAGCCTGCGCCAGGTCGCCGAGGACGTCGAGTCCAAGCGGCTCGTCTTCAGCCAGGGCGAGCCGCTCGGCACGCGCGCCGAAGAGGGTGTATCTGCCGATGCGCCGAAGGCGGTGGGAGAGCGGCTGCTGGCGCTGATCCGCCCCCAGCCCAACTCGCAGCGGCTGGTGCGCCGCGCCTGGCGCTCGGCCCAGCGGCTCGGCACCGACCTCGACCTGCTCTGGGTGAAGGCTCCGGGCAAACCGATCGAGGGAGAGGAGGAGCGCCAGGTGACGGCGCTGCGCCAGCTCGCCTCGGTCCTCGGCGCGCACCTTCTGATCGAGGAGCACGACGACCTCGTCGCGGCTGTGGCGCGGGTCGTCCGCGAGCGCTGTAGCACCTACATCATGGTCGGCGAGTCCGAGCCGCCAAGGGGGCTGGCGCGGCTGCGCGAACCGCTGCCGCAGCGGTTGATGCGGGCGACCCCGCCAGGAGTCGACGTGCGGATCGTCGCCCATCGTGGCCTCAAGGACGGCGAGCAATGATCGAGCACGTTCTCGTCGGCGTGGCGCTGGTCGCTGGCCTGGCAGGCGGCTACCTGATCGCCCGCTCGCGCCTGCGCGGGCGCCGCTCGGAGCAGCCCGACGCCGTGCACCGGATCCTCTTGCCCTTCACCGGCACCGAGATATCGCGCCGCGCCGTTGACGCCGCTCTGCGTCTCGCTCGGGCCGAGGATGCGACGCTGATGCCCGCCTACCTGGCGCTGGTGCCGAAGAGCCTGCCGCTGGAGTGCGCGATCCCCAACGAGGCGACCAAGGCGATGCCGATGCTCGAGGCGATCGAACAGCGGGCGACGGCGCAGGGCGTGCCGGTTGACGCCCGGATCGAACGCGGGCGCTCCTACCGCCATGCCCTCGCGCGACTGCTGGAGAGCGAGACCTTCGACCGGGTGGTGGTGTCGGCGAGCGCGACGGGCACGGCTGGGCTCTCCGGCGATGACCTGGTCTGGCTGCTGGAGAAGGCACCGGCAGAGGTGCTGATCCTGCGCCCCGGCCCCGAGGACCGGCGGGTGGTGAGTGCCCTGCCCGCCAACGGCGACGGGGAAACCTCGTACCGATCTAGATAGCTAAGAGGAACTGGGGATGACCTTCGCCGGCTGGTCCCAGATCTTCGTCCTCCTTGTCGTGGTGACCCTCCTGACGCCGCTCCTGGGCGGCTACATGGCGCGCGTGTACAGCGGCGGGCGGGTCTTCCTCTCGCCGCTGTTGGGCCGCTGGAGCGCCTGGGGTACCGGGTCATGCGGGTCGAGCCGGCCGCGGAGCAGGATTGGAAGGCCTACGCGCGCTCGGTCCTGGTCTTCAGCCTGGTCAGCTGGCTCGCGCTGTACCTGATCCTGCGCACCCAGGGCGCCCACCCCCTCAACCCGGAGGGATTCCGCTCGGGCCCCTGGGACCTCAGCTTCAACACCGCCTCCTCCTTCGTCAGCAACACCAGCTGGCAGTTCTACGGCGGCGAAACGACGCTCTCCTACTTCTCCCAGATGGCCGGCATCACCGTCGCCAGCTTCACCTCCGGCGCCGTCGGCGTCGCCGTCGCGGTGGCGCTGATCCGAGGCCTGGCGCGACGGGAGACCGAGCGGCTCGGCAACTTCTGGGTCGACCTCACCCGCTCGCTGCTGTACGTGCTGCTGCCGCTCTCGATCCTCGCCAGCATCGTCCTCGCCTCCCAGGGTGTGATCCAGACCCTCTCCGGCTCCGTCGACCTCGGCGGACTCACCCATCTGCCGCAGACGCTGGCATTGGGCCCGACCGCCTCGCAGGAGTCGATCAAGCTGCTCTCGGGGGATGGCGGCGGCTTCTTCAACGTCAACTCGGCGATGCCCTTCGAGAACCCGACCGGCCTCTCGAACTTCATCGAGATCCTCTTGATGCTGCTGATCCCGGCGGCGCTGACCTACACCTTCGGGCAGATGGTCGGGCGTCGCCGCCAGGGCTGGATGCTCTACGCGACGATGGTCGCACTGTTCGTCACCGGCATTGGCGTCCTCTATGCAGCCGAGGCCCACGGTACGCCGGCGATGCACGCCGCCGGCGCCCACGGGGCCAACATGACCGGCAAGGAGGTGCGCTTCGCCACCGGCGGCTCGACTCTGTTCGTGGCGACGGCGACCGCCAGCGGCGACGGCGCCGTCAACAGCGCCCTGGAGTCGCTGACCGGGCTCGGAGGCGCGGTCCCGATGGCCAACATCATGAGCGGGGAGGTGATCTTCGGCGGCCCCGGCTCCGGGCTTTACGGGATGATGCTGGTCGTCGTCATCGCGGTCTTCATCGCCGGACTGATGGTCGGCCGCACCCCCGAGTACCTAGGCAAGAAGATCGGGATCCGAGAGATCAAGCTGGCCCTGCTGGGAACGCTCTTCGTGCCGATCGCCGTGCTGGGGACCACGGCTCTCGCCACCGCGACCCAAGCCGGCACGCGCTCTCTGTTCGAACACGGGCCGCAGGGATTCTCCGAGACCCTCTACGCCTACCTCTCCCAGACCAACAACAACGGCTCGGCCTTCGCCGGCTACACCGGCTTCATCCAGCCCAACGCCCCCGGAAACGTCGGCTCCTACGGCATCAGCTTCGCCGATTTGGCTGGAGGCGCCGTGATGACCCTGGGGCGGTTCGTGCCGATCCTCTTCGTGCTGGCCCTCGCCGGCGCGCTCTCGACGCGGAAGGTCGCGCCCCACGGGCTGGGCACGCTTCGCACCGACACCCCGACCTTCGCCATCTTCCTGATCGGGGTCGTCATCCTCCTGGCGCTGCTCAACTTCCTCGGCGCCCTCTTCCTCGGACCGCTCGCGCAGTCGCTGACTTCACAGCTCTTCTAGGCGCCTGGGCAGCTACAGCCAGCCGGAGCGCTTGAAGCGGAGATAGAGGTAGGTGCAGGCGATCGCGATGACCACCAGCACCGCCGGGTAGCCGAAGCGCCAGTGCAGCTCCGGCATGTTGTCGAAGTTCATCCCGTAGATGCCGGCGATCATCGTCGGCACGGCGAGGATCGCGACCCAGGCGGAGATCTTCCGCATGTCTTCGTTCTGGCGCATCGAGACCTGGGTCAGGTTGGCGTGCAGAGCGCTGCCGAGCAGCTCGCGGAAGCCCGAGATCCGCGTCTCCACACGGCGCAGATGGTCCTGGACGTCGCGGAAGTACTCCTGCGGCTCGTCGGGCACGACCTCGAAAAGTGACCCCGCGCCAGCTCGTCCACAACGCCCGACAGCGGCGCCACGGCGGTGTGGAAGTCGAGTACCTCCCGCTCGAGCTTGTAGAGGCGCTGGGCGGGTTGCCACCGTCCGCCGCGAAGACCCGGCGCTCGACGCCCTGGATGTCGCCGTCCACCCCTTGGGCGGCCTCCTCGTAGCCGTCGACGACATGGTCGAGGATCGCGTAGAGGACCATGTCGATTCCGTGGCGCAGGAGATCGGGGCGGCGCTCGATCCTCGTCCTCACGTCGGTCAGCTGGCCCTGGCCGTGGCGGACGGTGATGATGAAGGTGGGGTGGACGAAGAGCAGCAGCTCGCCGAGGTCGCACACCTCCTCGGAATCCACGTAGTGGGTGGTCTTGACGACGACTAGGAGGGTGTCGCCGTAGAGCTCGACCTTGGGTCTCTGGTGAGCGTTGATCGCGTCCTCGACGGCGAGCTCGTGCAGGCCGAACTCGCCTGCGATCGTCTTGAACTCCTCTGCCGAAGGTTCGAGGACGCCGAGCCAGACGAAGGAGTCGGCGCCCTCTTTTGCGGCCTCGCCGGCATCGACGAGAGCGAGATCGCCGCCGCGGCGCTCACCGTTTTCGTAGACGGCGCAGTTGACGATCACATGGGGAAGTATCGCCGCTCCCACGCCGCACTCAACACTGCTGCCGCCAGCTCAGCCGACGACGAGAACCGGGCCGTTGTCAATCGCGTCGACCACGGTGTCCAGAGCTCGATGCAGTTCCTGGGAGTGCGCCGGGTTGTTGCCGTAGAGAGGACCGGCGCCATCGGAGAGGAGCAGCGAGATCATCGCGACCCCCTGGGGGCTGATGTAGGCGGGCGCCTTGAGTCGCTCGACGATGGTTTCCAGATTCCAACGTGAGTCGCGGATGGCAGCTCGCGCGATGGGCACTCTGGGGGTGAACAACCCCCGAGGGGGGGAGTCCGCCTCCGCCAGCAGCCGCTCCACGTGTGCGGCGACCTCATGCCTGGTCTTTTCGCCGACCAGCTGTCGCGCCCGCTCGCGGCGAAGGGAGTCAGTGTTCGGATCGGCGCCAGAGGCCAGAGACTTGTCGAGCTTATGACGGCGAAGCCGCGCCCGAACCCGATTACTCAGTGACGAGGTCCCGGCGC
>DATAIY010000090.1:0-1637 GCA_036262475.1 Solirubrobacterales bacterium | reverse complement strand
CTACAAGCTCTTTTGCGGCATGGAGGAGGTTGCGGCGCCACCGGCCGGGGAGCGGCCGGTGAAGTTCGAGCACGTCTCGGTGAAGGCACGGCGGCTGGGCCCCACCGAGCGCTTCTTCGCAGACGGCCTCGGCTTCCGCTTCTCCGACCGGATGGGGAGAACCGCAAGCTGGTGGCACTGTGACGCCGACCATCACGGACTGGCCGTCGTATTCGGCCCCCGGCCCGAGCTCTCCCACTACGCCTGGACGCTGCCCGACCTGAACGCGATCGGCCGCGTGGCCGATCGCCTGCTCGCCCAGGGCCGCAAGCCGATTTGGGGGCCGAGCCGCCACGGTCCCGGCAACAACCTCTTCCTCTACTTCCACGATGCCGACGGGGCGATGATCGAGTGCTGCGCCGACATGGCGACGATGCCGCCCGAGGGCGACTACCAGGCCCGGCAATGGCCGGGCGGGCTCGGCGCGATCAACCAGTGGGGCGGGCCGCCGCCCCCACGCTTCCTGCTCACCGGCTTTCCGATCGCGCCCGGCGAGCCGCAGTCGCTGCACTCACAGCGAGGAGCCAGCGTCAGATGAAGCTGAGGAGGATCACCGAGGGGCTGATCGTCCGGCACGACTCGGGGCACTGGGTTCCGGTTCGGGCTGAGGGCCTCACCGACGAGCAGAGCCAGGACATCGTCGCCTTCCTCGCCGCCGGCGAGGAGGCTCGCGCCGCTGCCGAGGCCATGCTGGCCGGCATCGAGGATCCGGCCGCCGTGGCGGTCGATCCGGCGGGCGCCTCGATCCCCTTCCAGCCGCGCTCGATGCGGGCCTTCATGCTCTGGGAGTCGCACGTGATCGCATCGAGCCGCATGCTCGTGAAGCGCTTCTTCCCGCCGCCCGCCGCCAAGGCGGTCGCCGGATACGAGCGCCTCACCGGCAGGACCTTCCCGAAACTGAAGCCGAACAAGCGCTTCTACGAAAAGCCGACCTTCTACATGGCCAACCACGGGGCGCTCCTCGGCGACGGCGATCCGATGTGGTGGCCGCGGCACACCGAGTGGCTCGACTTCGAGTTGGAGCTGGCCTTTGTCCTCTCCCGGCCACTCGCCGACGCAAGCCCCGAGGAGGCCGCCGCAGCGGTCGGCGGCTGGTTCATCGTCAACGACTGGTCGGCGCGCGACGTTCAGGCCGAGGACGCCCGCGAGAACATCTTCGGCCCGGTCGTCAAGTCCAAGACCTTCGCCAACTCGATCGGCTCCGACGTGCTCACCGCCGACGAGGTCCCCGATTGGACCCGGATGACGGGACGGGTCCGGGTCGACGGCGAGCTCTGGTGCGAGGGCTCGACCGCCGGCCCGGCGCACGATGTCGGGGCGATGCTGGCATTCGCCTCAGCCGGCGAGCGCCTGGAGCCGGGCGATGTCGTCTCCACCGGAACGATGCCCGGCTGTTGCGGGCTGGAGCTTGATCGCTGGATCCAGCCGGGGCAGACCGTCGAGCTCGAGATCGACGGGATAGGGGTGCTCACGAATCGGATCGACCGCGACGCCGCCCCGCACAATACGACCGTCGCGGGTAACTGACTGCGCATGAGCGCCGAGCCCGACTGCGATGTCCTGATCTGCGGGCTCGGCGCTCATGCTCCCGTCAGAGT
>DATAIY010000089.1:0-2917 GCA_036262475.1 Solirubrobacterales bacterium | reverse complement strand
GCCCGGCGGAGAGCGGCGTCGTATCGCGGTAGTTGAACAACCGCAACTCGTTCCCCTCGGCGATCGCATTCGTCACCGATCTCTGCGTCCGAAACCAATCGAAAGCGTCGGGGAACAAGGTGAAAATGTCGAGTTTCATGGGGTTCTGATTGGGGTGGAGCGTCTTCTACTTTTCGCGCCGCGAAAAGTTAAGCGGAACCCCAATCGGAACCCCGCGTCAATCGAGAATATCGACGATTACGCGGCGATCGATGCGGACCGCCGCCGCCTTGGCGATGGTGCGGATCGCATTCGCGACCCGCCCCCCTTTGCCGATCACCCGGCCGAGGTCGCCCGCGGCGACGCTGATCTCGTAGACGAGATCGCCGTCCTCTTCGAGCTCCTCGACGACGACCGCCTCGGGCTCCTCGACCAGAGCCCTGACGAGGAACTCGAGCAGCTCGGTCATCAGCTCGCCCCTAGCTGCCGGAGGCGGCGATGCCCTTGGTGCGCAGCAGGCCGGCGACCGTCTCGGAGGGCTGGGCGCCGTGCTCGAGCCAGTGGCGCGCGCGCTCCTCGTCGAACTCGATCAGCGACGGGTTGGTCTGCGGGTTGTACTGGCCGATCGTCTCGATCGTCCGACCGTCACGCGGGGAGCGTTTGTCGGCGACGACGATTCGCCAGATCGGGTTCTTCTTGGAACCCACTCGTCTAAGTCTTATCCGAACGGCCATGAGCGGCGAGAGGTTAGCGCCTGCGGACCTTCGGGCGCGGCGCGGCGCCGCTGAGCTGGGCCATCTGCTGCGCGTCGGGCATCTTCCCGTTGGCCATCGAGCGCATCATCACCCGCATCTGGTCGAACTGCTTGACCAGCTGATTGACGTGCTGAACCCGCGTTCCGGAGCCGTTGGCGATGCGTTTGCGGCGCGAGCCGTTGATCATCGCCGGCTCGGCCCGCTCGGCCGGGGTCATCGAGAGGATGATCGCCTCGACCCGGTCCAGCTCGCCCTCGTCGATGTCGGCGTTCTTCAGCTGTTTCATCGCCCCCATGCCCGGCAGCATCCCGATGATGCCGCTCAGCGGGCCCATTTTGCGCACCTGGCGCATCTGCTGGAGGAAGTCCTCGAGCGTGAACTGGTCCTTCCGCATCTTCTCCTGCAGATCCTGCGCCTGCTTCTCGTCGACCTGCGCCCCGGCTTTCTCGATCAGGCTGAGGACGTCGCCCATGCCGAGGATGCGGGAGGCCATCCGGTCCGGGTGGAACTTGTCGAAGTCCTCGAGCTTCTCGCCGGTGGAGGCGAAGAGGATCGGCTTGCCGGTGACCGCTTTGACCGAGAGCGCGGCGCCGCCACGAGCGTCGCCGTCGAGCTTGGTCATCACAACGCCGTCGAACGCGGCCGCCTCGGCGAAGGATTCGGCAACCCCGACCGCGTCCTGGCCAGTCATCGCATCGAGGACCAGCAGAACGTCGTGTGGCCGCGTCTTCTTGCGGATCTGCGAGAGCTCGGACATCAGGTCCTGGTCGATGTGGAGGCGGCCGGCGGTGTCGACGATGAGGACGTCGCGGCGCTCGGTCCGCGCCTGCGCCAGCGCCCACTCGGCGATCTCGACCGGGTCGGCGTCGGTGCCGCGCTCGTAGACATGGGCGCCAGCGCGCTCGCCGACGGTGACCAGCTGCTCGACCGCGGCCGGGCGGTAGACATCGCAGGCGGCGATCGCGACGTCCTTGTTGGCCTTCTTGAAGTGGAGGGCGAGCTTGGCGCAGGCGGTCGTCTTGCCCGAGCCCTGAAGGCCCGCCATCAGAATCACGGTCGGGCCGCTGTTGGCCATCGCCAGCTCGCTGCCGGTGCCGCCCATCAGCGCCGCCAGCTCCTCGTTGACGATCTTCACCACCTGCTGGCCGGGATCGAGGCTGTTCAGCACGTCGGAGCCCAGGCAGCGCTCCTTCAGCGTCTTCGTGAAGGTTTTTACGACCTTGAAGTTGACGTCGGCCTCGAGCAGCGCCAGGCGGATCTCGCGCATCGCCGCGTCGACGTCGGACTCGCTCAGTTTGCCGCGGGAGCGGACCTCGGAGAGGGTCGTCTGGAGGCGGTCTGAGAGCTGGTCGAACATGTCTGCTCAGCTTAGGGCAGCGAGTTCGCGGTTTGTGCCGCTGTCGGAGACAAAATGCGAACTCGCCGCCATCGACTACTCGGCGAGCAGGGCGGCGGCGTATTCGGCCGGGTCGAACGGGCGCAGGTCCTCGAGCGTCTCGCCGACGCCGATCAGCTTCACCGGGATCCCGAGGTCGGCGGCGATCGCCAGCGCGATCCCCCCCTTGGCGGTGCCGTCGAGCTTGGTCAGGACGACGCCGTCAAGGTCGACCGCTTCGGAGAAGACCTTGGCCTGGCGCAGCCCGTTCTGGCCGGTGGTGGCGTCGATCGAGATCAGCGTCTCGTGCGGCGCCTCGGGGATCTGCTTGGCGATCACCCGCTTTACCTTTGCCAACTCCTCCATCAGGTTGCTCTGGGTGTGGAGACGGCCGGCGGTGTCGACGATGACGACATCGGCGCCGCGGGCGCGGGCGGCGGAGATCGCGTCGAAGGCGACCGCGCCGGGGTCGGCGCCTTCCTCTCCCCGCACCAGTTCGGCGCCGGCCCGCTGCGCCCACTCGGCCAGCTGCTCGGCGGCGGCGGCGCGGTAGGTGTCGGCGGCGGCGAGGACGACGGAGAGGCCCATCTCTTTGCTCAGGTGCCAGGCGATCTTGCCGATCGTCGTCGTCTTGCCGGTGCCGTTGACGCCGACCATCAACAACACCGCCGGCTCGCCGCTGAGGTCGATCGGCGCCCGCCCGGTCGCGGCGACCTCGGCGAGGATCTCGATCAGGCGGTCGCGGACCAGGGCGCCGTCGGCGGGGACGTCACCCGAGTCGACTTCGTGCTCCAGCCGTTCGACCACC
>DATAIY010000088.1:0-7581 GCA_036262475.1 Solirubrobacterales bacterium | reverse complement strand
TCACCGGGACGATCTCGCGGTCGAAGAAGCCGTCCTCCTGCGAGCGCACCGCCAGTTCCTGCGAGCGCTGCGCGAACTTGTCCATGTCGGCGCGGCTGACCTCGTATTTCTTTGCCACGTTGACCGCCGTCGTCCCCATGTCGATGTAGGCGTTGGGGTGACCGTCGTTGCCCTGGAGGTTGACGTTCTGGTCCTCGGCGCCGGCCGCCTCGGTGCGCTCGTTGTAGCGGCTCACCCACTCGACCCCGACCGCGAGGTAGGCGTCGCCCTCGCCGGCCTTGATCGCGTTGCCGGCGTGGCGGATCGCGTCGAGGCTGGAGGAGCAGTAGCGCGAGACGGTGACGCCGTTGACGGACTGCGGCAGCTTCTCGGAGAGCAGCGAGACGATGCGACCGAAGTTGAACGCCTGCAGACCCTGCGGCATGCCGACGCCGCAGAACACGTCCTCGATCAGGGCGGGGTCGACCTCGGGGTTGCGCTCGAGCAGCTGGTCGACGACGTAAGCGCCCATCTCGTCCGGGCGCAGCTGGGCGAGCGAGCCCTTGAATGCACGGCCGATCGGCGTGCGAAGGGTGTCGACGATCACTGCTTCGGGCATGCGATTTCTCCTTGAGCGCTTAGAGGGCGACTGAGTGCGGGCAGGAGCGTAGTTGACGCGACTGCCCGGCGTCTTGTGCGGATTCGCACGTTTAAATAGGCGTCGCGTCCCCTGCCTGCGTTACATTCGCCTCAATCCACCTCGCGTGCAACGCGAGCCTTGCCGCGAAGCGGCAGCGAAAGGAGGGCGCTTCATGCCTGAGGGCTACTGCGTCAAAGAGCGTAAGAAGGTCGAGATCCAGGACGCCAAACAGGTGACCATGAAGAATGGTCGCCCGGCGATCCAGGGCACCTGCCCAGATTGCGGGACGAAAATCTTCAAGATCGGAAAGCTCTAGCCGGTCCCTGAAGCTGCCGCCTCCGGCGCCGGCCAGAGCCGGCGTCGGGGGCGTCGCCCTTTCGGCGTCCCAAAGCTGAACCTGACGCGCCCCCTCTACGTAGACCGGGCGTCGTGATCCTCTCCCCTGCTTCAAGATCGCTCTGATGCCTGCCGGGGCTCTCAGCCGTGAGCGAGACGTGCGCGAGGCCTACTCCGCGCACTCGGGTGAGTTGTACGGATTCGCGGTGCGCTCTCTCGACGACGCCGGCCTCGCCGAAGAGGCAGTCCAGGAGACCTTCCTCCGTGCCTGGCGGGCCGGTGAGCGCTTCGACCCGCAGATCGGCTCGCTGCGCACCTGGCTGTTCGCGATCTTGCGCAACGTCGTCATCGATCTCGGCCGGGCCAGGTCGGTGCGGCCGAAGGTCAGCCAGGGCGGAATCGAGCCCGCGGTCGAACCGCTCGACGAGGCGCTTCTCTCCTGGCAGGTCGAGGAGGCGATGCGGCGGATCGGCGACGACCACCGCCGGGTCCTGGTCGAGACCTACTACCGCGGCCGCCCCTACGCGGAGGTGGCCGCCGAACTCGGTATCCCGGAGGGAACCGTGAAGAGCCGCGTCTATTACGGCCTGCGGGCGCTGCGCGTCGTCCTCGAGGAGATGGGCTATGAAGACTGAGCGCTGCCGCGACTGGCGCGAGTCGCTCGGCGCCTACGCGCTCGGGCACCTGCCGGCGGAGGAGCGCGCCGGGCTTGAGGCGCACCTCGAGGGCTGCCCGGACTGCCGCGCCGAGGTGGAGTCGCTGAGCGCGGTGGCACTGCTGCTCCCCCACGCCGATCCGGAGCGCTTCGGCCCGGCGCCGCAGCCCGCCCCCGACCTCGGCGAGCGCATCGCCGCGACGATCGCGGCCGACCGCCAGGTGGTTCACCGAAGCCGGCGACGCCGCCGCTTCGGCTTCGCCCTGAGCGGAGCCGTGGCCGCCGCCGCAGCGGTGCTCGCCTTGGTGATCCTTCCCGGTGGCAGCGACGGGGTGCCCGAACAGCACGTCCAGTTCGCCTCGCTGCCCTCGGGAGTGACGATCACCGCGACGCTGGAACCGCACGCCTTCGGCACCGAGATCCACATGTACGTCAGCGGCATCCGCTCCGGCACCCTCTGCCGGGTCTTCCTGCGCGGCCCCGGTGGCACCAGGTACCCGGCGGGCAGCTTCCGCTACCGCTGGGGCGACAACTCCGAGGCGGTGCTGAGCTCGGCGCTAGACCTCTCGCGAACGGCGGCGATCGGCGTCCACGCGGGCAACCGGACCTTCATCGCACCCGTCGACCAGGCGACGGCGGCAATCGACAACCAAACCAAGGCGGACGCGACGTGAACAGAGCACCTGCGCATTCGCGCTGGTGGCAATCGCCGCGGCGCTGGCGATCGCCGGCTGTGGAAGCAGCAACAGCAATTCCGGCGGCGCTTAACGGCGGCAAGAGCGCCAGCGCGAGCAGCAGCGAAACCACGAGCGGCTCGGAAAGCAGCTCCGCGGGCGGCGCCTACGCCGCCCCGACCGGCAATTCCAGCGGCGGCGAAGCGGAAAGTGGCGAGGCCGCCTTCGTCTCCCTCGCCAGCGCGCCAAAGCTCGGCCTGATCCTGGTCGACTCGAAGGGCTTCACCCTCTACGATTTCCACACTGACAAGGGCACGGAATCGGCCTGCTACGGCGAATGCGCCAAGGTTTGGCCGCCGCTGCTCTCAGGCGGAGCGCCGCAGCCCGGCAACGGCGCCTCGGCCTCGAAACTTGGCACGACCAAGCGCAGCGATGGCACCATGCAGGTGACCTACGCCGGCCACCCGCTCTACACCTACGTTGCCGACAAGAAGCCGGGAGAGGCGAACGGCAACGACATCTCCTCCTTCGGCGCGCCGTGGTACGCGCTGCACGGAAACGGCGAAGAGGCCGGCTAGGAGCGCTTGCGGTAGGAGATGGTGGGCGGCACGAGCTCGCGCAACTCGGCAAGCAGCCGGGCCGAGAGCTCAGCCGCCTCCTCCTCCGGCCGGGGCTGACCGCCCGCCGGATCGAAAAAGCGGACGCGGATCCGCGGGCGACGGGGGAAGCCGGTGAGATCGGAGGTGCCATCGGTCGCGGCCAGGGTGACGTGCGCCTCCGGCACCTCCAGCGCCAGCCGGCCGATGCCGCTGCGCGCCCGCAGGACCTTGCCCCGCGACCGCGTCCCCTCGGGGAAGACGCCGATGCAGGCTCCCCCCCGCAGGGTCTCGATCGCCCGCGCCAGCGCCTGCTTGTCGCCGGCGCCGCGCTCGATCGGGATCTGGCCCATCCCCTGCAGGATCGGCCCCAGACCGCGCACGTCCCAGAGTTCCGCTTTGGCCAGCGCCCGGATCTGGCGGCGCTTCACCGCCGCGACCCCGATCATCACCGGGTCCCAGTGGCTGTCGTGGTTGCCGACGATCAGCAGCGGTCCGCTCTCGGGCAACGTCTCGAGACCCTCAACCCGCAGCCGCCCCCACAGCGCCACGGGCCGGCTGAGCGCCATCGCGGCGCGGTAGGTGCGGGTTCGCTCACGCATTCGCGACGTGAGTTCTACGCCTTCGCGGCCCTCTTGGGTCAGCCGGTCGCTTCGATGGCCCGCTGAAGCAGGTCCCGCAGGGTCCGCCGATCGGCCTCGGAGAGGCCCTGCAGCCAGGCCGGTGGCTTCTCCACCGCCCGCGTCAGGCGGGTGCGGACGCGGCGGCCCTCGGCGGTCAGCGCGATCAGCTTCACCCGGCGGTCCCCCTCGGATGGCCGCCGGGTCGCCAGGCCCTTCTCTTCGAGCACGTCGACGATGCCGGTGACGTTGGAATTGTCGCAGTGCAGGAAGGTCGCGACCTCGCTCATCGTCCGCGGCCTGTCGAGCATCCGCAGCGCCCCGAACGCGGCGGGTCGCAGACCGAGCCGGCGGGCGGCGTCCAGAAACGGCGGCGGGTAGACGAGCCCCGCCAGCAGGCCCCAGGCCTCGCGGGCAGTGTCCTTATCCCCCGCTCCGCTCGGGCCGACGTTGGTCTCTTCGCCACTCACGGAATGTATTGTAACCCCAACCTTTGCTAGCCTCAAATATTGAGTTCGACCGCCAACTGGGAAGGGACGATGGCAGCAGAAAGAGACGACCGCACCGGCATCGAAGTCGAGGCGCTGGTGCGGGAGTTCAAGAACGGCCCTAGGGCGGTCGACGGCATCGACCTGCAGGTCGCCCCCGGTGAGATCTACGGCTTCCTCGGCCCCAACGGCGCCGGCAAGTCGACGACGGTGCTGATGCTGACAACGCTGCTGCCCCCCACGGCCGGCACGGCGCGCGTCGCCGGCTTCGACATCGTCTCCGAAGGCCCGCGGGTGCGCACCGCGATCGGCGCCGCCCTGCAGGAGGCGGCGCTCGACCCGCTGTTGACGGGCCGCGAGCACATGCGCCTGCAGACGGCGCTGCACGGCATCGCCAAGGCTGAGCGCGAAGAACGCGGCGGCGAACTGCTGGAGCGGGTCGGGCTGTCCCGGGCGGCCGATCGCAAGGTCGGCGGCTACTCGGGCGGGATGAAACGACGGCTCGACCTGGCACTGGCACTGGCGCACCGGCCCCGGATCCTCTTCCTCGACGAGCCGACCACCGGCCTCGACATCCAGAGCCGCACCGCGCTCTGGGAGGAGGTGGCGCGGCTGGCCGGCGAGGACGGGGTCACCGTCTTCCTCACCACCCAGTACCTCGAGGAGGCCGACGCGCTCGCCAACCGGGTCGGGATCATCGACCACGGCAAGCTCGTCGCCGAGGGGACTCCGGCAGCGCTGAAGGCGGAAATCGGGCGACCGACCGTGGAAGCGGTCCCGCGCGATCCAGCCGACCACGAGCGCATGCTGGCCGTCCTCGCCCGCTTCGGCGAGCCCGCCGGCGCTTCGCCCAAGGGCGCGGCGGTGAGACTCGAGGGCGGCGAGCCGGAGCTGGCGGAGGTCGTCCGCGCGCTCGACGCCGACGGGATCGCGATCGAGCACCTGCAACTCCACGCCCCCTCCCTCGACGATGTCTTCCTGACCAAGACCGGCCGCTCGCTCGAGGGCGCCGAGGAGGCTGAGGAAGAGGCGGAGGACGCCGCGGCCGAGGCGGCGAGCCCGGCGTGAGCGCCAGCTTGCGCACCCAGGTCGGGCAGCTCGCGCGCCGCTCGGTGCTGCGGACCCTGCGCCAGCCGGCCCAGATAGTCCCGGCGCTGATCTTCCCGATGTTCCTGCTGGCGGTGAACGCCGGCGGGCTCAAAGACGCGACCAACCTTCCCGGCTTCCCGACCGACTCCTACCTCACCTTCGCCCTCGCCGTCCCCTTCATGCAGGGCGCCCTGTTCTCGGTCATGAACGCCGGCACCGACCTCGCCCGCGACATCGAGACCGGCTTCCTCAACCGCCTGGCGCTGACGCCGCTGCGCGGGGCGGCGCTGCTCAGCGGCCTGCTCGCCGGCGCCGTCGTGCTCGGCCTCCTGCAGGCGATCGTCTACCTCTCCGTCGGCCTGATCGCCGGCGCCGACCTGGCGGCGGGTGCGGGAGGAGCGCTGGTGATCGTCATCCTCGCGGTCACCATCACCGTCGCCTTCGGCAGCATCGGCCTCTTCGCGGCCCTGCGCAGCGGCTCCGGCGAGGCGGTTCAGAGCCTCTTCCCGGTCTTCTTCGTCTTTCTCTTCCTCTCCTCGATGGCGCTGCCGCTGGAACTGATCCAAACCGACTGGTACCGCGCGATCGCCACCGCCAACCCGGTCTCCTACCTGCTCCAGGCCTTCCGCTCGCTGCTGATCGAAGGCTGGGACATCGGCGAGCTGGCGCTCGGCTTCGGGATCGCGGTGGCGATCCTTGCGATCGGCATGTACGCCGCCAGCGGCGCCCTGAAGACGAGGCTGGTGCGGACGTGAGCGAGGCCCGCACTCCCGGCCTGCGTACGATCGCCCTCGCGGTCGCCTGGCGCAGCATCCACAACTTCCTCACCAACCCGGCCTTCCTGGTCCCGGCACTGGTCTTCCCACTCTTCTTCTTCATCTCCTTCGCCGGCGGGCTCTCGGCGATCGGCAACGTCCCTGGCTTCGACTACCCGACCGGGTACACCGCCTTCCAGTTCGTCTTCGTCCTGCTCCAGTCGGCGGCCTTCGGCGGCGTCTTCACCGGCTTCGGCATCGCCCGGGACTTCGAGACCGGCTTCGCCCAGCGCTACCTGCTCGCCGCCAGCAACCGCAACGGAATCATCGCCGGCTACGCCCTCGCCGCATTCATCCGCGCCCTCGTCACCTGGACCCTGCTGACCGCGGTCGCCCTCGTCGCCGGGATGAACATCGACGGCAGCGGCGTCGACCTCTTCGGCCTCTACGCGCTCGCGATCCTGGTCAACGTCGCGGCGACGATGTGGGCGACCGGGGTGGCGATGCGGGTGCGCTCGATTCAGGGCGGGCCGCTGATGCAGTTCCCGACCTTCCTGGTCCTCTTCCTCGCCCCCGTCTACGTCCCGCTCAGCCTGCTCAGCGGCTGGATCCACACCGTTGCCTCGGTCAACCCGATCACCGCGTTGCTGGAGGCCGGGCGCGGCTTCATCGCCGGCGACCCGACCGTGATCGCGCTCGCCTTCGCGATCGGCCTCGCCCTGCCGGTGCTCTTCGCTTTCTGGGCCCGCGGCGGCCTGCGCAGCGCCGAAGCCGCCGGCTGAGCGGGCCGTGCCCTTGACAGGCGGATCTAAGATTGACCCGTGGTCGCTCTCGGGAGATTTCGTCCGGCCCTCCTCCTTGCCACCCTCTGCTCGCTAGCGCTACTCGCCAGCGCTCCCGCCGCCGGCGCCGCACCGAAGGGGTTCAAGTTCGGGGTCTCCTCCGGTGACGTCAGCGCCAACTCGGCGATCCTCTGGGCCCGGGCCACCAAGGCCGGGACGGCGCTGGTTCAGCTGCAGAGCGGCGGCGGCTTCGGGGCATGCGACATCGCCTCGGCGCCGAAGAAGCTCAAGGTCAAGGCCGTGAAGGGGAACGACCTCACGGTCCAGGCCCGGGTCACCGGCCTCAAGCCGGGGCGCACCTACAAGTACCGCTGGTGCATGGAAGGCGGCAAGCGCAGCGCCGTCGGCAGCTTCGACACCCCCCCGGCCCCGAATCAGGCGAAGACGATCCACTTCTCGATCACCGGCGACCAGGACGCGTCGCCGCTGCCGGGCACCAAGACGCCCTACTGGAACAACTTCGGCGTCTGGCGGCAGATCAAGAGCGAGGAAAACAACTTCAACGTGATGATGGGCGACACGATCTACTCCGACTCCGAGGTTCCCGGGGTCGGCGGCGTCGCCGGAACCGCGCTGACCGTCGCTCAGAAGTGGGCCAAGTACCGCTTGAACCTGGGCCAGAAGCCATGGGCGGCGGTCCGCGGCGCGACCTCCTACTACGCGCACTGGGACGACCACGAGTTCATCAACGACTTCGCCCGCTCCCAGAACGTCTTCCCGGAGGAAGGCGGCAACGTCGAATACAGCGGCGAAAAGCTCTACAAGAACGGCGTCAAGGCCTTCCGCGACTACAACCCGATCACCTACTCGGCGAAGAACGGGATCTACCGCAGCTTCCGCTGGGGTAAGAACCTCCAGGTCTTCTTCCTCGACGAGCGTTCCTTCCGCAGCGCCAAAGCCGACTACG
>DATAIY010000087.1:0-5773 GCA_036262475.1 Solirubrobacterales bacterium | reverse complement strand
CGCTGTGCATGGCTCAGCACTCTAGGCCAGAGCCAGTCGGTAGAGGAGGTGGGTGAGTCCGGCGTGCTGGACCTCGCCGCTCTGGCGCATCCCGATCTTTTCGGCAACGCGCCGCGAAGCTCGATTGCCCGGCAGCGTCAGAGCCACGACCTCGTCGAGCCCGACCGACCTCGCCAGCTCGATCGCCGCCGTCGCCGCCTCGGTCGCGGAGCCCCGCCCCTGGCGGTCGGGATCGACGGTCCAGGCCAGCTCGACCGCCGATTCGTTCTCGATCGCGGTCCGTCGCAGGCCGACGCGACCGACGAACGACCCGCCCGCTCGCTCGATCAGCACCCACGGCCCGAAGCCGAGATCTCCCCAGAGCCGGATGTCCTCGCGCAGTATCTCCCGGGAGTCCGCGATCGTGAACGGAGGAAGCGGCTCGGGGCGAAGCCACTCCCCCAGCTCCGGCCGGAGGAAGAGATCCCCATAGGCCTCCTCATCCGCGACCCGCGGCCGCCGCAGCGACAAGTGCTCGGTAAGCACGCTAGATGGGGACCGCGCTAGCTGCCCTCGAGAACATGTGCCGCGTGGAGGCGGATGAATCCACAGGCTTCGCAGACGAACATGTAGGCCCGGAACACATCGGCGGGGTCATGGGCAGGCAGATGCGCCTCGCCATGGGCCGACCACGCCTGGCTCTGGCAGGACGGGCATTTCCGCGAAGCACCCTTCGAGTCGAGGGCGGCCATCAACTGCTGGGCGTTGAACACGTGTTCTCCTTCGGGTCGGTCTAGATGAAGTACATGCCCGAGCCGGCCTCTTCGGCCTCGCGGCGGGCGACTTCGGCGATCGTCGTCTGGCCGAATACCTTGCGCAGCGCGGTCACGCCCTCGGCCCAGATCCCGCCGGCCTCGTCGGCCTCCTGACCGATTTTGCCGTCGAGCGCTTGAACCACCTCGAGGACGGTGATCTCTTCCGGCGCTTTCGAGAGCGTGTAGCCGCCGCGCATGCCACGGTGGCTGGTCAGCAGACCGGCCCGGCGCAGGGTCGAGAAGAGCTGCTCGAGGAACTGCTCGGGGATGTCCCGGCGCTCGGCCAGCTCCTTGATCGGAACCGGCCGGTCACCGGAGCGGGAGAGCTCGGCGAGGGCGACTACGGCGTAGCGTGACTTGGAGGTGATCGAGATCACAACGACTTTCTACCGCACCCTCTCGGCCTGGGCTAGGATCGGAATCGATGGGGCGCAGGGGAGCACCCGGCACCGGAGCCGATACCAGTGATCGGAAGCAGTCTTGAGCGAACGCGCAAACTGCCTTGTGATCGACGATCACCCTCTCGTCCGGCTCGGGGTTCGCGAAGTCCTCTCCGCCGACTTCGACGTGCACGAGTCCTCAAGCCGCGAGGAGGCCCTCGACCTGGTCCGCGACATCGGCGACTTCGACGTCGCGATCGTCGACATGCGCTGGCGCCAGAGCGGCGCCGGCAATCCGGCGATCAGCGGCCAGGAGGCGATCCGCGCCCTGCACAGCTCCTCACCGGCCCTGGGAATCGTCGCCCACGGCGAGCGCCCCGAGCGCCACAGGGCAAACGCCGCCATGCAGGCCGGCGCCAGCGCCTACGTCGCCCGCACCGCCGGCACCGCGGAACTGCGGCGGGCGGTCGACGCGGCGGCTGCGCAGGAGCGTTTCGTCGACCCGGCGGTGCCGGCGAAAGGAAGCCGAGGCAAGTTGACCCGCCGCCAGCGCCAGATCCTGCAGCTGCTCGCCGACGGCGAGTCGACGACGGTGGCGGCGCGCGAACTCGACCTCAGCGAAGAGACCGTGAAGACCCACATGAAGAACGCGCTCGCCCGCCTCGGCGCCAAGAACCGCACCCACGCAGTGGCGATCGCCCTGCACGAGTGCCTGATCGACTAGCGGCGCTTCTTAGATCCAGCCGCGGTCGCGGGCGGTGAGCACGGCCTGGGCGCGGTCGACGGCGCCGATCTTGCCGTAGACGTTGTGGAGGTGGGTACGGATGGTCGAGACTGAGAGGTGCATCTCGCCGGCGATCTGCTTGTAGACCATGCCCTCGGAGAGATGACGGAGGACGTCGAGCTCACGGGCCGAGAGGGGGCACGGCTCGCTGATCCGCGACGACTCCTGGTGGGGCAGCGGCAGCTCGTAGAGGAGGTTGCGGAGGGCGTCGGGCCCGAGCCCGCAGCGCTCGGCGCTGGCCCGGAGCCGGTCGGGCGAGATCGCCTCGCCCTGGGAGTAGTGGGCGACCATGTCGGCGGTGGCGACGAGGACGGCGAGGCCGTCGGCGTCCTCGGCATGGTGGCGCTCGATCGCCACGGCGATCCGCTGCGGCAGGTTCCAGCGGCGGGCGAGGACGCCGCCGACCAGCGAGTGGTCGATGCCGAGCTGCTCGCGTTCGTCGCGCAGGCGCTGCTCGGGGGTACGGGAGATCGCATCGAAGTAGACCTTGTAGCCCGGGTGCAGGCGCGAGATCACGAGGCGACCGACGTCGTGCAGAAGCGCCGCGACCGCAAGCTCGTCGCGTTCGCCCCAGCCGATGGCGCGGCCGACCTGGTTTGCGGCGCCCTGGGCGGCGAGGGCGTGGACGCGGAAGCGCTCGGGTTTGAGCTCCCAACCGCCATTCGACTCGAAGAAGTCGAAGCTCGGGGCGGTGCCAGCGATCGCCAGCACACCGGAGGGCTTGAGCACGTCGACCGCATCGGGGATCCCCCCCACGCCGCCGGCGACCAGACCGCTGCGGTTGGCGAAGCGAAGCACCGAGATCGTCAGGGCAACATCGGCCTCGACCGCTTCGACCAGTTCGCCGACCCGTGGCGTCTCAGCCGTCGCAGCCGCGATCACCCGCTCGCGAGACTCAATCAGAACCGGGAAGCGCTCGACCGCCTCGAATGCCTCGGCGAGCCTGCTGCCGGGAGCAGGTGCGCCGCGAGGGCCGGCGGCCTTCGCCGGGCCGTCCTGCCTCCCGACCTTGCCATTGCCCGGTTGGGTGGAGATTGGACCCATGGCACAACTCATCGGCAGCGAGAGACGTTTGGTTTAGCCGAAACTACTTGCGCAACCGATAACCGCAGTTCTTTCAGCCGTCGGTGGGTGCGACCGAAAGGCGCTCTATGGTCGTCGAGAGCCTTTCCAAGGTCGTTTCGCGACCCAGGGCGGCCAGCGACTCGAATATCCCCGGTGAGACCGAAGTGCCGGTGATCGCGACCCTGATCGGCTGGTAGAGCTTGCCCGGCTTGACCTCGAAGCGGTCCAGCAGCGGCGCCAGCGCGGTTTCGATCGAGGCCGAATCGAAGGGTTCGACAGCGGCCAGCGCCTCCGCCACGGCCGTGAGCAGGGCGCCGGCGTCCGCTTTCATCACCTTCGCCCAGGCCTTGGGATCCTCGACCGGCGCCTCGAAGAGGAAGCGAATCAGCGGCCAGACCTCGTCCAGCGTCTGCGCTTTCTCCTGCGCGATCTCGCAGGCGGCGCGGAGCCGCTGGTCGGGTTTGCGACCGAGGTACCGGCCGACGGCGGCCGTGTACTCCTCGAGCGGCAGCTCACGCATGAAGCGGCCGTTCAGCCAGCGCAGCTTCCTCTCGTCGAAGATCGCCGCCGACTTGCCGACGTCGGCGATCCGGAACCGCCCGACCAGCTCCTCGGTCGACATCAGCGTGGTGTCGTCGTCGGTGCCCCAGCCGAGCAGCGCCAGGTAGTTGCGGAGCGCCGCCGGCAGGTAGCCGGCATCGCGCAGCTCCTGCACGGAGGCGGCGCCGTGGCGCTTGGAGAGCTTCTTGCCGTCGGGCCCGTGCAGCAGCGGCAGGTGGGCGTAGCGCGGCGCCGCGTGCCCGAGGGCGGCGAGGACCAGCAGCTGCTTAGGGGTGTTGGAGAGGTGGTCGTCGCCGCGGACGACGTCGGTGATCCCCATCTCGGCGTCGTCGATCGCGACCGCGAAGTTGTAGAGGACGGTGCCGTCGCCGCGGGCGATCACGAAATCGTCGTAGCTCGCGTTCGGAAAGGAGACGGGGCCGCGGATCAGGTCCTCGACCACGGTCGCACCGCCGTCGGGCACCCGCAGCCGCACCGCCGCGCCAGACTCCTCGGTCGGGGTGCCGCGGTAGCCGCTGCCGGCGCCGTGCTCCGCCTTCCAGGCCTCGACCTCCTTGGCCGTGGCCGAGTCGCGGTAGGCCGCGCCGGACCCCAGCAGCCGCTCCAGCGCCGCCGCATGACGATCCGCCCGGCCGGCCTGGGAGATCGGTCCCTCGTCCCAGTCGAGCTCCAGCCAACGCATCGCGTCGAGGATCTGCGCGACGTTCTCCGTGGTCGAGCGCTCGCGGTCGGTGTCCTCGATCCGCAGCACCAGCTGCCCGCCCTCGTGCCGTGCCGCGAGCCAGTTATAGAGTGCCGTCCTCGCTCCGCCGATGTGCAGCGCACCGGTCGGCGAGGGGGCAAATCTGAGACGGGGGTTTTCGCTAGTCATGTTGATCGGGGCGCATGTCTCCACCGCGGGCGGGCTCGCGAACGCGATCGAGCGCGGCGAGGCCCTGGGTTGCGAATCTATCCAGATCTTCCACCAGAGCCCGCGGATGTGGCGACCGACCAATTACGGCGAGGAGGACTTCGCCGCCTTCCGCGAGGCGATGACGGCTTCTTCACTGGAAGCCGTGGTGATCCACGCCGTCTACCTGATCAACTGCGCCAGCAAGGACGCCGAGCTGCGCAAGAAGTCCCTCGCCTCGCTGACCCACGCGCTGGGGATCGGCGACGCAATCGGCGCCGCCGGGGTCGTGCTGCACCCCGGAGCGCAGAAAGGCGAGCCGCTTGGCCCCTCGCTGAAGCGGGCGGCGAAGACGATCGCGGCGGCGCTGAGACAGAGCGACAGCTGTCCCCTGCTGCTTGAGCAGACCGCCGGCCACAAAGGGCTGCTGGGAAGGGACTTCGACCAGACCGCCGAGCTGATCGAGCTCGCCGGGTCCGGCAAGCGCCTCGGCCTCTGCCTCGACTCCTGCCACCTCTTCGTGCAGGGCTACGACATCACCGACGAAGAGCACCTCGGGGCCGTTCTCGACGAAGCCGAGGAGAAGGTCGGGTTGGAGCGACTGGGCTGCGTCCACGTCAACGACGCCGCCGCTCCGCTCGGCTCCTGCCGCGACCGCCACGCCAACATCGGCAAGGGCGAGATGGGTCGCATGGGCCTCGCCGCCTTCCTCTCGGAGCCTCGCTTCGAGGGCCTGCCGGCGACCCTGGAGACTCCGGGGCCGGAGAAGAAGGGCTCCGACAGGAAGGAAGTGACGGCGGCCAAGCGCCTGCGGCGCGAAGGGCTGAAGCGACGCGGTCGTTCCTAGGCAGGCGACAAGGACCGGCACCAGGGCCGGTCCTCGCTGTCCCACCGTAAGTCTCTATTTGACGTGGACGCCGGAGATCGCGCGTGAGATGACCAGCCGCTGGATCTCTGAGGTGCCCTCGAAGATCGTGTAGATCTTCGAATCGCGGTGCATCCGCTCGACCGGGAACTCGCGGGTGTAGCCGTTGCCGCCGAGGATCTGGATCGCCCGCTCGGTCGCCCAGACGGCCACCTCGCCGGCCTTCAGCTTCGACATCGAGCCCTCGGCGTTTTCGAAGGTCCGCCCGGTCCGGCCCATCCAGGCCGCCCGCCAGACCAGCAGCCGAGCGGCGTCGATCTCCAGCTTGATGTCGGCGAGGGTGAAGGCGACCGACTGGTTCTCGACGATCGCGCGGCCGAACTGTCGGCGCTCTTTGGCGTACTCGAGCGCGAACTCGTAGGCGGCGCGGGCGAT